>JACCRD010000048.1 GCA_013813755.1 Acidobacteriota bacterium
AAAATTATTAAGTTTAGATAATTATACATTTTTAGAACGAAAAAAGTTGAATTATGAAAAAAGATTTTGGAGATTACATATTCAAAAGCTATTTTATGGGTGGTTTCGAGTGTTCAACTCATCGAAATTTCCAACGTCGTCGAATTGACGTGATAGAAGCCACCCGGCATGACGTTTTTGCCGAAGTTGATTACCGGCGGCTTATCCATTTTGGAATAAGAACGGCGCGTGACGGTATCCGTTGGCATCTGATAGAGCGCGAGCCATTTCAATATGATTTTTCGAGCGCGGAAGATCAGGTTCGCGCCGCCAAAAAAACCGGAATTCAGATAATCTGGGATTTGTTTCATTACGGCTATCCGGATTATTTGGATATCTACAGCGCGGATTTTCCCGAACGCTTTGCGCAATTGTCCGGAGCATTTGCGGAGTTTTTGAAAAAAGAAAAAATTGAAGCGCCGTTTTTCTGTCCGGTTAACGAAATTTCTTTTTACGCTTTTGCCGCCGGCGATGTCGCTTGGTTTCACCCGTATTCAAACGGGCGCGGCGATGAAATAAAACGTCAGCTGGTCAGAGCGACAATCTTGTCAATCGACGCGATCAGGGAAATTTACCCGGATGCCAGATTCGTGCAGTCTGATCCGGCAATTCACATTACGGCTGCGCTTCCTTTTCTGGATTTTATAGAAGAAGCGGAAAATCACCGGCAGGCGCAGTTTCAAGCGTTCGATATGATTTGCGGAAAACGCTCTCCGGAACTTGGCGGAAATGAAAAATATCTGGATATTGTCGGCGTTAATTACTACTCGAATAATCAATGGCTTCATCCGTCCGGCGCGCGAATTTTGCGCGAACCGCACTATCGCCCGTTCAGTTCAATTTTGGGTGAATATTTTGAACGCTACCAACGACCAATTATTGTTGCCGAAACCGGAATCGAAAACGAAGCGCGTCCTGAATGGTTCCGATACATCTGGGAGGAAACGGCAATTGCCAGAAATCGAGGCGTTCCGATTGAAGGAATTTGTCTCTACCCGATACTTAATCATCCAGGTTGGGACGACGACCGCCATTGTCACAACGGTTTGTGGGATTATCCGAACGAAGCGGGCGAACGTTTGATTTATGCGCCTTTGGCAAACGAAATTAAAATGTGGATGAAACTTGAATCGCCACTTGCCGCCGCTGCGAAAAGCAAACGCTGATAAATTTTATTGTCTTGGCTGAATCCGCAGTAGATAACTGCAGACATTAACGGTTACGCCGGCGGAGACCGAAATTCTCTGTCCCATCGGTAATTCGTAATTATTGACCACTGCCAAGTTGCGTCCTTCGTTGGTAATCGAAAAATTTCCGTCCGAATAAAACAAAGTCAGATGGCGGCGGCTAATCTCCGGGTCGCCCGCCAGAACGATGTCAACCGTCTGCGACTTTGAGCCGCGCCCGATGCTGATTTCATCTTTATAAATTGGCACGACATTTTGCCGCACGCCGTTCTGCCAGATTTCAACACGATAAAATTCTGTTTTGCGTTTCTGGACTTCGGTAATTTCCTCTTTTTCTTCGTTCTGAAAATTCGGCAGGTTTTGCATTTCCGAATGTCCGGCGGTTGGCGGCAAATTATTGGCGGAAGCCGCTTGATTTTGAACAAAGTTAGGCGATTGCAGACGAGCGTCCGGAATTTTAGTTTGCGGCTGCTGATATTGTTGGGGCGCAGTTTGCTGAAGATTTGGAATTGCTTTTGGGCGAGCTAAAATACTGGTTTTATTGCTGTTATCGTCTTCCCATCCGTGCTGAACGCGAACGTCGCCTTTTTCGAGAGTGCCGTCAACGCGAAGCTCGACGGCAAAAGATTGAGTTTCAAGTTTCTTTTTACCGGCGATTTCCTTCGCTCTTTCGGCTAAAATATGATACAGCCCTTGCTCCAGTCCTCTGCGCTTCACGCCCTGCCAATCTTTATCGTCTAATTCGCTTAAAAAAATCGTGTATTCGGTTGGAATAATCGCCGTTCCCTGCGGCAATGGAACGAGTTCGTTCTGCATTACTTCCTCAACGGCGCGGGCGATTTTAACAATAAATTCTTCTGCCCGGCTGCGCGGCTGCACTTGCGCGTCACGGGCAGCTTCTTCCAAAACCGACTCGGCATTATCGCCGTCAATCCAGCGCCTGACTTTATCCAAAACACTTACATTCACAAATTTTTACCTCAAAATTTTCAAAGTTTCACCACCCGATTGTGATTTACCGCTTACCCATCCGCGTTCCGCCCAATCATCTTCCTTCGGTCTTCCGTGCTCGATTATAGCAACTTCATACCAATTATCGTTGACACTTAATATCTTCACGCGAGAATTTTTTGTTACCCGTCCGATAATTTTTTGGTTGGCGTTTGATTCGGCGCGCAAGTTTATATCGGTCAAAGCGATGGCTTCCTGTTTGACAAACGGATTGCGGATTTCGGGCAAAACTCCACGCCCGCGCAGATAATTATGTGTGCCGTATAAGATTCCCGCAAAAAGTCCGATAAAAATTGCAAAAACCGCAAGACGATTGAAAAATGTTTTTTTCTTTTTGGGTTTCGCTTGTGAATTGACCGCTTCGCCAACAGCTGTCTCCTTTTTAATAATTTGGGGTGGCGGATTGGAAGACTGTTTAATATTTCCCGAATCCAGACGGACTACCAGAGGAGCTTTATCGATTTGCGAAAGAGAATTTTTTAGTTTTAAATCCTGCGAGGTGTCAAAGTGGGGACGCTGCGGCGCAAGCGATGTATATCCTTTGGATACGTGAGCTTGCGGAACAAGTTGCGGGCGGGGCAAAATTTCTGTAACCGCTTCGCCATCTTTTTCGGCTTCGACAAAGTTTTTGATGAGCGACAAATCCTGCCAAAAATCATTAACATTTTGATAACGCGCGCGCGCGTCTATCTGCGTTGCTTTTTGCAGAACTCGCAGCAGATGATCTGCCCAGGATTTTTGGCGGATTGAGAAGGGAAGTTCGCTGATCGGTTGATTGGCAAAAGCTCTGGGCGATTCACCGGCGATTAAAACATAAGCTGATTTTGCCAGCGAATAAATGTCCGCCGCAGGCGTAAGTTTTGAATAAGTGAGCGTCCCCGTGCCGCCTGCAAACATTGGATTATGTTCGGGCGGGGCAAACATATTTGTGCCGACGCGCGTGATTGGCGAATCAATTTGCGCGAATTTGGCGACTCCAAAATCGGCAATTTTAACGGTTTTTTGATCTTCGGTTAAAAGCAGATTCTGCGGTTTGATGTCGCGGTGAATAACATTGTTTTTGTGCGCGTGTCCGAGTCCGGCGCAAATTTGTTCAAGATAAAACAAAGCTTTTTCCAACGTAAGACTTTTCTCGCGACACGCTTTTGCTAAATCACCGCCTTGAAGATATTCAAGAACAATGTAATGAAAAATCGTATTGCGCAAATCACGCGCCGTGCCGTGTCCGAGCCGGCTGATAATATTCGGATGCCGCACGCGGTCGAGGGCAATCGCTTCATTCTGGAAATTTTCCACCAGAGTATGTTCGAGATCAGAATCCAAATCGTTTTGCAGAAAAACATTGAGCGCCTTGATGACAACAAGATTGTGCGGCGAATTGGGCGCCGCCTGTATATCCCGGGCGACAAAGATTTCGGCATAACTGCCTTGTCCGAGCGTGCTTTGGATGTCGTAGCGTCCGTCGAGCCTTGAATTGTTTAGTGAAAGTTCTTTCATCGCAAAAATAAAGGACAAAATGCCGCATCAAATAATAAAACATTTCAGATACAAATACGACATTATAAATTCAAAGTTCGGTTTATCAGACAACAAAAAATCTTCGCCGATATTGACTAATTTGAAAAATGCTTGAATAAGTTTGGCGAAAAGTTAAAACTAATTTAAGTTTAATCTTTATTTCCGCAAACTATTCATATAAAATTAAAAACCAAATTGCTTGAGGTTTAGAGGTTTTTCAATAGTCGTATCAATGCCGGAAAATAAACTACAGCCAGCCAAAAAAAATATTTCGCCCGATTGGTTAGTCAGTGGAGTTTTGAGCCGTCTCGGGGATTTATTCGACCGCTGGACGGGCAGAAACTGGCAGCCTTCGAGCAGTCTCGCCGCCAGTGAAATAATTGAAAGATTAAAAAAATTACTCGACTCGGAAGCGAAGGATTTAGGCGCGAAGGGAAAATTCGTGCCGCACAATATAAAGCTCAAAATGCAGTGGGATAAGTTTTCGACCAACGCTCAGACTGGACTCGAAAAACTAAAAGATGAATTACTCGTCGCCGCGATTGATCATATTAATGACCGGCGTTATCACACATACGCCCCGATCGATCTGGAGATTAAGCCCGATTATTTTACAAACGGCATAAAACTGCAGACCAGTTTTGAAAAATTTGCTGTTGAGCAGGAACGGGAAGGCGCGCTCAATGTTACGATGCCTGAATTAAAGAATGTCTTAATCGCGCCTGTTGAGGAAGTCACGCCCGAGCCTGATCGAGAAATTTACGCCATTCAATTCGCGCTCGATGAAAAGATTAGAAAAGTCGAGCTTTCGTTCGTCGAAAAGCAGCGCCGGCAGGTTGGAAGAAGCAAGCAGAACGATTTATGGATTAACGACGCGAGCGTTTCAAAAATTCACGCGGCATTTGTCTTAAATTCCGAAAAACAGCTAATGATTGCTGATACGGGTTCGACCAACGGAACTTTCATCAACGAACAGCGTATCGCTTACGGTAAAGCGCATCTTTTGATGGAAGGTGACGAATTGAAATTCGGCAATGTAAAAGTTAATTTAACTCATATTACCGAAGGGTTTGTTTGGGAAGAACCTTCCGTTGACGAAGAAATCACTGAAGTCAGTCCACTACCCGTTAAAGAAACAGTTCAGAGAGATTTCTTGATTGAAGAGAAAATTTTGGCGAAAAATAATCGGTTAAAAGATGATGATTACTCGGTCGATAGTTTTGAGACAAAAAAAGACTCACTGCATACGCGCGGGGAAATTGTTTTGGATAGCGGCGAACAAATTAGCGAAAACAAATAGATGAAAACGCTTATTTTCTTTTTACAATTTGATTGGGACAAACTTCGCCCCGAAAACTTGTTCGGCGGGCAAATTCTGGAACGCACTCCAGCGGGCTTGAGTATTATTTACCTAATTGGGCTCGCTGTCTTATTAATTTTTCTGCTCCTTTCATTTTTCAGCAATTTTCGTCGTCCGCAGTTCGCTTTTGAAAATGATTTGCCGGCGGAAGTTAAACGCCGTCTGACTTCGACCGTAACAAATCGAAGTTTGCGAATCTGGCAAATTGTTTTTATTTTTCTGACATTTTTTGTATACGGTTTTCACGTGTACTGGGCTTACTACGCCGATGAAAACGATGAACAATATCAAGCGTTAGCTTATAAAGATTTGCGAAATCGCCGGACCACCGCCGCCCGTCCGCGCGGTTGGATGCTGGATCGTTCAGGTAATCTGGGAAGCGCACTTGCTTATTACAAAATTAATCAAAACGGCGAAATTTCGCGCTCGTTTGCGATGCCGAAAGAAATGGCGCACCTTCTCGGGACAGAGCGCGGAACGCCCGGACTCGAACGCTCAATCTACAAAAGAGCAATCGACAAAGCCCCCGAATCGTGGGAAGTTTTAACGCGCATCAAACGCAAAGAAGATGAACAGAGCGATGTCCGCACAACTATCGACCGCGATTTACAGGCATTTATCGCCGAACAACTAAAAGATAAAAAAGGCGCGATTGTCGTCCTCAATCCACAAACCGGCGACCTTTTGGCAATGTATTCAAATCCTTCATTTAATTTGGGCGAAGCGCAAAGCCTTGACGATTGGTTAAAACTTGAAGGCGATAAAAGAAATAAGCCGCTGCTGAACCGCGCGACACGCGAATTTTATGCGCCCGGTTCAACTTTTAAAACATTTACGATGATTTCCGCCTTTCGCGCAGGCAAACAAAATTCACTGTTTACAAGCCTGCCCGGCGGTTTTGTGCCGTATCGCAATTCACGTTCGATTACCGATGCCAATGGCGGCTGTGAACCGCCTTTCGGCTGCGCGACTTTGAATATAATGCAGGCATTTGAGGCTTCGAGCAATCAATATTTCGCGCAGTTAGCGGTTGATTTGGGACGCGAGAGGATTAGAGAAACTGCCGGAAGTCTGGGAATTTTAGCCGTCGAGACACCGGAAGACGCTGTGCAGTCGGGCTTTTTCCCCGGAATCTGGAATGCCAGTAATTCGCAGATTTCAAGCGCGCTCGCTCCGCAACACTCAACAATTGTAACGGGCAAAAATATTTCGGCGTATGACATCGGACTTGAAGGAATGGGTCAGGGTTACGCTGGGCAGATGACGCCTTTTCAGATGGCTTTGGTTGCGTCCGCTCCGGCAAATCTGGAAGGGAAGTTGATGAAACCGAAAGTCGAAGCTGACCTTCCGCCGCAAATGTTCGCGCAGGTTTTAACCGCCCAACAAGCCGCGCAGGTCAGAGAAATTATGGCGCAGGTTACTGAAGGCGGCGGGGGCACCGGACGCAGAGTTTTCGCAAATGTCTTAGCAAGCGGTATCAGAACTGGTGGAAAAACCGGAACTGCAGAAAAGGAAGCGCCGCTTTATGACGAAAAAACCGGAAAATTAAAAACCATAAAAAGAAAACGCAAAGATGAAGCGGGAAATCTTGTTGAATATGACGCGCCGGTTTTATATGAACGCACCGACAGCTGGTATATTTCGATCGCTCCGCTTGAACAGCCGCAACTGGCGATTGCCGTCGTCGTTGAGGGCGGCGGTTACGGGTCGGCGATTTCAGCTCCAATTGCCGCCAATATTGTTATGAAAGCGCGTGAGCTTGGACTTTTGGGCGAGCAATATAAACCGAAAACACAAGTGCCAGCGGCGCAAACGCCGAAAAAGAAGAAGAAATAAAGTTTAGAAGCCGTCCCGCTTCGCGTAAACACAGATGAATACAAAAAATAATTTTGAAACGTCGTTTGAAAGCAGAAAATATAATTGTGACATCTGTTTAATTTGAAGTTGAAAATTTAATGAAAAACCGCACATCAACCCAAGTTTTAATTTTGCTTTTGACAGTTTTTCTGACTGCCGTTTCGCATTATTCCATTCATTACGGCGCGCTGATCCGCGGGTACGAAACTTCATTTTTGACGGCGTACAGAAATATTGTGATTCTTTTAATTCTCGCGCTGCTTCCTGTTTTCTTAAAACGTTTTGCCAAATTTCAAGGAAACTGGACGCTTTACACGACGGCAGTTTTGCTTTTTTCGATCGGTTTAACCGTCCAGTATCGACTGTTCAGTGACCCTGAATATACTTCGCGCAAGGATAAAGCCGAAGCCAGGCAGGCGAAAATAAAAACGCTTCAGATGCATTATATTCAGGAAAATTATTCGGTTGAAAAAAAGCAGATGATGGGACTTCCCGCCACCCCGCCGTCGCCGATTGATTTATCGGCGGAAACACCCAGACCTGCTGAAGATACTTTAATGGGCGTGGCGCTCTCAGGCAGAACCTTGATTCCGCTTTTCGCAATTTTCTGCTGCGTCGGCGTATTTATTTTGTTTCAGCGCGAAGATGTTTTAAATATCTTGCAGAAGAATGGATTTCTGATTGTTTTACTAACGCTTGTTCCTCTGCTAATTGCCGCCGTTACTTCAAAAGCCGGAAAATCAATCGGCAATATGACGCCCTGGGAGCCGGCGAAAATTCCATTTCTAATTGGTTTTGCCGCCATCCTGGCGATTTTATACAAAAATTTAGCCCGCACGTATTGGGGAATTCCACGTGCCAAAGATGTTATTCCGCTCGTGTTTATGGCGATTCTGCCGTTTGTACCTTTTTTTGTTCTCAAAGATTTTGGGCAAATGATGGTTTTCAGTTCGGTCTACATAACACTCTACGTCATTGCCGTCCGCCGTCTGCCGCAGAGATTTACTTTAGTCGGCAGCGTGATTTTGCTAATCAGCATTTTGGTCGTCGGCGCACTGCCGGAGAAGACGCAGGAAAAAATTCCGCTTCTTCCGACACTTGCCAGTCCGGTCAAAGCCGTTCTGCCCGACCGGATACAACAAAGATTTCATTTATGGCTCGACGGTTTCAATCCGCCGACACCGGAAACTGGTTGGTGGAAGGAAGATTACGACGATTATTACAAAGATTTAGTCAAGGAGAATCCGAATCTACCGGAACTTCTTGAGCAGGATCCGACTCTGCAAAGATCAATAAACGTTGATGCGTGGTTTGACGTTTTGGCATTTCAGCCGGCGCAGGCGACGTTTGGCGTGGCTTCGGGCGGAACGACGGGACGCGGTTTGGGCTTAGGTTTTGTCGAATTGATCCCGGTTGCCGATTCCGATTATATTTATGCTGCGCTTGCCGAAGAACTCGGGCTTTTCGGCGGCTTGCTGGTCATTCTGGCGCTGCTTGTTTTCGTCAGCGCCGGTGTTCGCACCGCAATGGACGCGCGAGATATGTTCAGCAAATTGTGCGCTGCCGGGTTAACGGCATTTATCGGTTTTCAGGCGCTGGTCAATATGGGCGGGATCACCAGAGCGTTGCCGATGACCGGAATTACTCTGCCATTTATCAGTCACGGCGGTTTTAGTTTAATAACCAGTTTTATAATGCTCGGAATGCTCCTGGCATTTTCGCATCGTAATACGATTGACACGCAGATCGAGTCCGGAGTCTAAAATCCGAATATTAAAGGCGAAAAATAAATGACCGAAAACAATTTTCAGATCGATTCAGCAGCCGTCTCCGACCGTGGTTTAAGCAAAAAACGCCCGCAGAACGAAGATTCATTTTTGGAATTAAACGAGCGCGGGCTTTTTGTTGTCGCCGATGGCGTGGGCGGAGCGCAAGCCGGCGATGTTGCTTCAAAAATGGCGGTTGAGGTTCTTTCGGAAGCCTTCACAAATTTTCAAAAAAATATCGACGCCGAAGAAACGATGAAATCTGCCATCGAGCGCGCCAACAAAGTGATTTTTCAGAAGGCGCACGATTCGCCCCAATTTTCGACGATGGCGACGACAATTGTCGCGCTGCACATCGCGGGAAATATCGCAACCATCGGTCACGTCGGTGATTCGAGATTGTACCGCCTTGACGAGCAGGGAGATCTGCACCGTGAAACGCACGATCATTCGATGGTCGAAGAGGAAGTTCAGGCAGGCAGAATGACAGCCGAGCAAGCCGCCGGTCATCCGAACAAAAACGTCATCAGCCGGGCGCTCGGCGCTGATTATTCCGTTGAGGTCGATATGAAAACCATTATGTTTGAGCCTAACACGATTTTTATGGTCTGCTCAGACGGAATCACGCGCCACCTCAACGATCCTGAAATCCGAGAACTTTTACTTCTCAACGAAACTCCTTCTGATATTTGTCAAAAAATGAAGGAAATTTGTTACGAACGCGGTGCCGAGGACAACCTAACGGCTGTAGTTACAAAAGTTACCGGAAGCATATCTGAAAACACCGCCGATTTCAGACCGGCTTCCCAAGATGGTTTTGAGGAATCAACAATTTCTACGGCGCGCCCGATGCAAAGTGATAATCTGACCGTCAATAATAGTTTGGAAAATACTGAAGCGATTTCCGCTCAAAATTTGCAGGCGACGACATTAAAAACAACTGATTTATCTGAAACTAAAATTACCCGCCAAACTCCGAAAGCTCAGGATGTTGACACTCAAGAAGTAATTTTACCTTTCAATCAAGAAAATAAATCGAATAAAAAAGTAATTGTTTATCCGAATACAAACAAAAACGCCGAAAATCTCCGGCAAAATGAGCAAAAAAGCAAAGGCGGCTTTATTGGAAAAGTTTTGTCGGTGCTGCTTTTTCTTCTGCTCGGCGCCGGATTAGGCGCTGCCGGATATTATTTTTGGATGCAAAATAATAAACTGGCGGAAGTGCCGCCTCCTCAAATTCAAACTCAAAATTTTCCCTTTACAACTTTTGAAGAAAATCGTCGTCTGGCTGACCAAAATCCTGAACAATATATTTCCAATGCCGCCGGAAAAGCGGAAACTGCAGAAGATTTTTATTTATTAGGACGAGCTTATCTTTTAACCGGAAAAAATCCTGGAGCATTGGCAGCATTTGGCGAAGCCAAAAACCGACTGGCGCAGGCAAGCGATGTTAACAGCGCGGTATTGACAAATGAAATAGCGATGAGTTTGGCAATTATAAACAATTCGTCAGCACAAAGAGAATTTGACTTGAACAAAGCAAATATCAGCCAACAACCCACCGGCAATCCGCCAAATAACAGCAACTCAGCCGTCAAAAATAATTTGCCGATCAACAATCAACAATTTTGAAAATGTAAATATTTGCAGAAACAAAATAAATAATTTTGCCTTTTATCTTTTGCAAATTGATCTTTAAACGTCCCGCTGTCTTTTCGCTTCAAAAAGACAGATGCCGCACGCGACGGCTAAATTCAGGCTTTCGACATTGTTGCTCATCGGAATTGCCATATTTTCTTCTGTTTTCCTGGTTTCTTTCGGGCTTAAACCATGCGCTTCCGAGCCAAAAATCACCAGCCGCGCCGCTTTCCAGTCAATTTGCGTATAACTTTTTGTGGCGTTTATGTCACTACCAACAGAAGCAATTTCTTTTTCTTTTGCCCAAATTAAAATTTCCGAAAAATCCGTGTTTTCCCAGATTGGAAGGCGCAAACTAGCGCCCATCGCCCCCCTTAGAGACTTTGGCGAAAACGCGTCCGCTGAATTTTTTGTGGTAATGACAGCCGTCACATTCGCCGCTTCAGCCGTTCGCAAAACAGCTCCGAGATTTGCCGGATTATTTATTTGGTGAAGCAAAACCAGCAGAGGCGTATGTTTACATTTTTGTAAACCTGCTTCGACAATTTTTCTGCCGGTTGCAGGTTTTTGGGCAATTAAAACAATGCCTTGTGAAGTTTTAGTATCAGAAATGGATTCGAAAATTTCTTCGGAAACTTCAGCAATAATTTGATTTTCGATTTTTTGTAAAAACGCTCGATGCCGTTCAGTTCGCGAAAAATTATCGGTCAGGAAAACGTCCGACACATTTGATTCAGATCGCAATGCTTCTTCGGCGAGTCGCAAACCCTCAAGAAAAATCGCGTCCTCGATTGATCCATCGCGCACCTTTCGCGCAAATTTTATTCGCTGGTTATCGCGGCTGGTAATTTCAGTCATTCACAAAAAAAATACTCACGGCAGAAGTTTTTACTTTATGCTAATTCTTCGGCTGAATTGTAATGCTTTTGATGACAACGTTATCAAGCGGACGCTCGATTTCTTTTGGAACGCCGGAAATTGTGCTGGCGTTGTTCATACCTTCAACGACTTTGCCGAACACCGTATATTGTTTGTCCCACGCCGGAAAACGTTGTAAAGTGATGTAAAATTGGGAATTAGCGGTATTAACATCCGTCATTCGCGCCGCGCCGACGATTCCGCGCTCAAATGGAATATCAGAAAATTCAGCGGGAATATTCGGCTTATCCGATCCACCTCTGCCGTCGTTTGTTGGATCAGAATCTTTTGTATTGGGGTCGCCGCCTTGAATAACTGTACCACTGACACGATGAAAAGTTGTGCCGTTATAAAATCCTTCTCTGGCAAGCGTCTTAAATCGTTCAACCATTTTTGGCGCAATGTTGGAATAAAGTTCTATCTTAATTGTTCCAAAAGCCGGCTCTGCCATTTCGATAATGGCAATTTCATTATCGGCTATTGGAGCAACTCCAGTTTTCACTTCCGGTTTAGCGGAGTTGGCGGCGTTTCTTGGGGTATTTGCGTTGCTGCCGCTTTTATCACAAGCTAAAAATATTATCGCCGAAATAGTAATAAATAAAGTTAAAATTACTTTGCTCATATTTCTTAAGAATTAGAATTAAATTTTTAGAATAATTTTTTATCGTCAAGCAGAATTGTAACCGGTCCGTCGTTCACCAGTTCAACATCCATCATTGCTTGAAATCGTCCTGTTTGAACCGTTTTGATTTGTCTTCGCGCTTCGCTTACAAATAGTTCATAAAGTGAATTTGCTTTTTCCGGCGGTGCCGCTTCGATAAAAGAAGGACGGCGACCTTTTCGCGTATCGCCGTAGAGCGTAAATTGAGATACAACCAGTAGTTCGCCTTTAATATCGAGTAGTGAAAGATTCATTTTTTCTGATGCGTCTTCAAAAATTCGAACATTTAAGGTTTTTTCTAAAAGGTAAATTGCATCTTTTTCCGTATCAACACTTGCAATTCCCAAAAGAACCAAAATCCCTTTACCGATTTCTCCAACAGTTTCGCCGTTGACTGAAACTTTTGCCCGGGAAACTCTCTGCAAAACAGCACGCATATATTAAAATGAAAAGCGAAAAATGGAAAATAATTAAAGAATAATATTTTCCATTTTTCGCTTTCAATTTTCAATTACTCTTCGATTGTCACTTTTTCCATCACAACCGGCTCAAGCGGCTTGTCGCTTGAGTTGGTTTTAACTTCAGCGATTTGATCAATCACGTCTTGACCCTCGATCACCTGACCGAATTTTGTATAACTCGGCGGCAAAGGGTAATCATTGTGCATAATAAAAAACTGCGAGCCGTTAGTGTTTGGACCGGAATTTGCCATCGCCACCGTGCCTTTGGCATATGCGCCTTGGTAAAGTTTTGAAGCGCGGTTTATTTCGTCGTTAAATTTTCCGCCCCACGCCGATTCGCCGCCGTAGCCTTCGCCGAGCGGATCGCCGCCCTGCACCATAAAGTTTTTAATTACGCGGTGAAAAATCACGTCGTCATAATAACCTTTTTCCGCCAGCAAACGAAAATTTTCCGTCGTCTTCGGCGCGTCTTCTTCCAAAAGTTCAAATTTAATCGTTCCCTTGTTGGTTTGTATTATTGCAGTTCTGTTTGCCACTAATTTTCTCCTTGAATTTTATTATTATTTAATTTTGACAACCGGTTGATCCGGGTGCGCGGGATTTGGAATTACTTTGCAATTGTTGCAATCAACCTGTAAATCCAGCACTTCTAGAATTGTTTGACCGATTATAACTTCATCGTCCAAAACCATCGCTCCTTCGGTTGTCGTTCGTCCGATTATATCAAAAGTTATTGGTTCAGTTAGTTCAACTCTGTCTTTTCGACCGTCAGCATATTCGGCAAGGCGATGACCGATTGCTAAAACCCCAAGTTGCTTCATCACATTTGCAGGGATGACTGACGAAACCGCGCCGGTATCAACCAGAGCATCAGCTTCGTAAGAATGAATTTCTTTTTTCTTTATTTGACCGCGACGCGCTAATGCCTCATCAATCGAGTTGGTTAATTTAACCTTTAATGGAACTTCATCCATCGTTTTCACGCTTCCAAAATAAACTTATCAATTGCTAATGCTACACCGTTTTCGTCATTACTTAAAGTTGTGTAAAATTCCTCTCGCTCGAACAATTCGGGTGAAGCGTTTCCCATCACAACCGCCGTTCCCGCATACTCAAGCATTTCCAAATCGTTAAAATTATCACCGATTGCCACTACATTTTCGGGCACGAGTTTATTAATTAGTGCGAGTTTTTCGACACCGATTCCTTTTGAAGCATCAGATGGCAAAATATCAATCAAAGTAAAATCAAGATGCGGATAAACGGTGGTCAAAACATTTGCCGTAGCCTGTAATTCATCTCGCAAAATCATTTCCAACTGAGCCATCGGAGCGCAAGTTCCCGAAAACGAAACATGAACGGTTTCAACCTGTCCGCAAATTGCTTCCAGATTTTCGACGTGATGAACGGCTTCTTCAGCTTCCGCCCCATGCAGGCGCTTTCCCCACTCAATATATTTTTGCAGCGGAATGTTTTCGGCAGAAATTCGGTCATAAAGCAAAACACCTTTGCCGTGCGGGTCTGCGCTCACCAAAGCATCGCCGCCGTATTCACGCCCAACGCGCAAAATTTCTCGAACAGTTTTTTGGGGAACAATCGAAACGGCAACGGTTTCAAGCGTATCGGCGTATTTAATCAGCGCGCCGTTATGACAAATGACGGGCGCGTTTAATTTTAATTGATTGGCGACGGGAAGCGCGTCACGAAAACGTCTGCCGGTCGCAATCGTCACCAAAACGCCTTTTTCTTCAGCCTTTTGAATAGCCTCAATATTTTTACCGGAGATTTCCCCGCGCGAATCGAGAAGCGTTCCGTCGAGGTCGAGTGCGAGAAGTTTTATCATTTACGGCAATTCAGTTTTCCTTTGCAGAGTTTTTATAAGCATACGCAAAAGAATCGAGATTTGCCAAAAGAGAAGGATTGAAATAAAGACAGCCGCTATATAATCAAAATTATCTGCTCCACGATAAACTTGGTCGAGAAAGGCAACTTTCGGTGAAAACTCCTCGCCGCCTACCCGACCTGCGTTATATCTGACAGAAAGTCCATAGATAAACACAAAGGCATAGAAAACTGTCAAAAATAAAGGTAGTAAAAATCTTTTTGTTTTGAGTAATGCGATGAAGATAAAAAGAGTTAAAAAATGAAATAGTGGGATTTTGATTGTGTCATTAGTCCCTGAAAATCTATTATTAGAAACTGAGTAATTGTAGCTTACAACCACTTGCAAAGTTATAATCGTTAAAACAAAAATAAACGCTGTGAAAGCAACAGTCAGAAGCAGCTTGTGTTCTGTCTTCGAGATATAATTGTTTGCTTTCATAATTTTTTAGACACCGCGACAAACAAAAAGTTCCAACGAAAATTATTTCGCTTGCTGTGCTTTCATATACGCCCGCAAAATCTCGTTGATTTTCGTTTTATAATCACGCTCTTGCGCTTTGAAAAATTCAATAACGTCGCGGTCAACCGCAAGAGTTTCCTGTGAATTAAGCTGAATTGGTTTTGAGCCTTTGCGCCAAATTGCTTTTGCCCACATTTCTTCCGTGATTTCGGGAATGTCGGAAAGGTTAATGTCTTCGTCGGTCATCGCGTCAATTCTTGCCCAATCGGTTTGCGATTCCTTTGTTGTATTTTGTTTGTTCATTTTTAGTCGCTTTTCTGAGCGAAATAATTCTGGTTATTTCCTCGTCTTCGGTATAAACCGTTGTAACAATTCTTCCGCTTAAAACTCCGATTGTAACGAGCCGCGACTCGCCATAATCAAAACGGTCATCTATAAAAATGACTCTATAACTTTCAAAAATTCGCCAAGCGTCCGCAAAATCCAAACCGTGTCTTTGCAAATTTATCACCCGCTTACTTTCGTCCCATTCAAATTTCATTGTAAAGACAATTGACCGCCCGCGTCAATTATTTATTTCGCTGCTCGGCGAGCCATTTTTGATAGGCGGCTTTTCCGCGCTCGAAATCGGTCGCACTGGCGTAAAAATGGTGTGAGCCGTCGTTTTTCTCGACATTTAAGACGTAGAAAATATAATCAGTTTTGGCTGGATTAAGCGCGGCTTCGAGGGCACTTTCGGAAATGGATGAAATTGGTCCGGGCGGGATGCCGCCGAAACGTCTCGTGTTGTAAGGTGAATCAACTTCCAAATCACTTTTGTTGATCGTCCCGTCCCAACGATTCTGCATTTTCGCCACATAAACAGCGGTTTGGTCAATTCCCAGAGGAATATTTTTGCTCAAACGATTGTAAATAACCGAGGCAACCATGGCGCGTTCTGCGTCAAATTTTGATTCGGTTTCGACGAGCGATGCGATAGTTACAATCTCGTGCGGAGTTCTGCCAAGCGCGCGTGCGCGTTCGTTCCATTCAGGTTGCCAAACTCTCTTAAATTGCTCGACCATACGCCGGATGACTTCCGCCGGTTTTGTGTCACGCGGAAAGTCGTAAGTGCTCGGAAACATATAGCCTTCGAGATTTTTTGCCTTCGAATCAAAATCCTTTATTAAAGTCGAGTCGTCCATTAAAGTCAAAATTGCCTTTTCGTCTGTCGGAGGAGTTGTCGGAAACTTTTCGTGGATGCGCTTCGCGATGTCAAAGCGCGTGTAGCCTTCGGGAACAGTAAATTTTGTAGTGCGTTCTTCGCCTTTTGAGAGTTCGCTTAAAACTTGCAGCGGCGTAATCGGTGAAGCGAATTGATATTCGCCAGCCTTTAGATTGCTTGCGTCGCCGAATGAACGCAGGTAAATTTGGATTGGCAATTCGTTTTGCAAAATGCCTTCAGCCTGAAGTTTGCCGATGATTTCATTCGGCGTCGAGCCTTTCAGAATTTGAATAAATTGGCTGGCTTTTGAATGTTGGTGCGATTTATTTAAGGAACTATAAATCCAGATAGAAACGCCGACCGCGGCTAAAAGCGACAGAACAAATAATACAGAAAGAATTTTGATAAATTTCATTAGGTTGAATTTTAGCAGAAAAATTAAACGCAGATAAACGCGCATTAACGCAGACAGAGGAATTTAACTTTTGATCTGAAATTTTATATTTTTGATTTATGACGAAAAGAATTTTCGCGGCAATTAATATTTCAAATGAAACGAAAACGAAAGCCTCCGAATATATAAAAAATTTAAAAAGCGAATTTTCGGATTTGCGCGTCGGTTGGGAAAAGACGGAAAAACTTCACTTGACGCTAAAATTTTTTGGCGACATTGACGATTCTGATTTACAAAAATTAAATGAGGCGGCTTTTGAAACCGCCCGTCAAATTCCAAAATTTAATTTACAAACTTCTGCTACCGGCGTATTTCCATCTCAAAGAAAAGCGCGCGTTTTGTGGCTCGGTATTAAAGATGAAACGGGAACTTTACAGAAACTTTCCGAAGTCTTCGAAACAAATTGCGCGAAACACGAATTTGCCAAAGAGACAAGAAGTTTCAGAGCGCATTTGACGATAGCGCGGTTGCGCGAGCCTGAAAAGTCGAAGAAATTAATTGAAAAGCATCTGGAAACAGAGATTAAACCTACTCGATTTGAAGTTTCAGAGATTGTGATTTACGAAAGTCACCTGCAAAAATCAGGCTCAATTTATACAATTGTTTCAAACCAAAAACTTAAAGAAAATTAACCGCCGATTCACGCGGATAAGCGCAGATAAATAAATATTCTTATCTGCGTTTACCTATGTTCATCTGCGGTTAATTCTTATTTTTCTTTAAGATATTTTTCAATCGCCTGCGTTACCACTTCGCTGTCCGGTTTATCCTTTGATGAAAATCGCGCCACGATTTGACCTTTTTTATTAACCAGAAATTTGTTGAAGTTCCAGGAAATATCGCCAGCAAATGCCGGATTTGTTTCTTTGCCGGTTAAAAATGTGTAAAGCGGGTCCTGGTCTGCGCCTTTGACGGAGATTTTGGCAAACATCGGAAACGTAACTTTATATTTCGATTCGCAAAACTCTTTTATTTCCTTTTCAGTTCCGGGTTCCTGCTCGCTAAAATTGTTGGCAGGGAAGCCGAGAACGTAAAATTTTTGGGCGTTATACTTTTCGTAAATCTTTTGCAAACCTTCATACTGTGGCGTATAACCGCATTTGCTGGCGGTATTGACTATTAATAAAACAGTGCCTTTATATTTTTTTAATTTAACGTCTTTTCCGTCAATATCCTTCAGTGGAAATTCATAGATTGATTTCGGTTTAACTGATTCAGACGACGTTGAATTTTCTTCAACATCGTTTGCAAAAGACATCACAAAACCTCCAATAATCACAACGAAGAGCAAGCTAACAATAATTTTTAACATAATTTTTTTACCATTATTTTAATTTTTTATCTGCCTAATTCACGCGGCGGGCGCGGCGGAGCAGGCAATTCCTCTTTTTTCTTTTCACCTGTTTCGCTGAAAACTTCTTTGATCGCGCCGATGCTGGAAAGCATCGCGGATGTTTCCATCGGCATAAAAATCACCTTTGCATTTTGCGTGCGCGTCATGTCGCGCAAACTTTCAATATACCGCGCCGTAATTAGATACTGCGTCGTTTGCTGCGGATCGCCGATGGCTTGCGAAATTTGCGCGATTGCCTGCGCTTCCGCCGATGCCGCTTTGAGCCTGGCTTGCGCCGCGCCGTCGGCTGATAAAATCGCCGATTCCTTTTCGCCTTCCGAGCGCGTGATTGCTGCCTGTTTTTCGCCTTCGGCGC
>JACCRD010000063.1 GCA_013813755.1 Acidobacteriota bacterium
GTTGAACTGCGTCCACAACGCTTTTATCCGAACAAAACTGTCTTGGCGCACGCATTAGGCTATGTCGGTGAAATCAGTCTGAAACAACTTGAAAAACCAGAGGTCCAAGCGAAGGGTTTTCGAGCCGGCGATATTATCGGCAAAGGTGGTCTTGAACAATATTATGACGAGTATTTGCGCGGAAAACCCGGTCATCGAAAAGTTCTGGTTGACAGCCGCGGGCGTGTGCAGAGCGAGATTGAAGTTGTGCCGCCGCAAGCCGGACAGGATTTGGTTTCGACAATTGACCTTGATTTACAGATTGAAGCGGAAAAACAGCTTACCGAATCAGCCACAAAGCGCGGAACGATTATTTCGATGGACCCGAATAACGGCGAGATTCTTGTAATGGCTTCCGCGCCGTCGTTTGACCCGAACGCTTTCGTTACCAGAAGCACTCTGCCCGAGGGACGCAAGGAAATTTCGCAATACTACACGAATAAAGAACGTCCGCTTTTGAATCGCGCGATTCAAGGGCGCTTCCATCCGGGATCGACCTGGAAAATCCCCGAATCGATAGCTGCGCTACAGCAGGGCGTGATTACCGTCGCTCATTCGAGTATTGTTTGCGGCGGCGGACTCCAGGTCGGCACTCGCAAAGTTCGTGATACCAGCGGCAACCACGGCTCGCCGGATTTAGCTTCGGCGATTACTCATTCGTGTGACGGTTATTATTATCGGCTCGCGCTGAAAATGAAGCTCGAAGGCTTGATTAAGATGGCTGAAACCTTTGAATATGATAAACAGAGCGGAGTTGATTTGCCGAACGAAAAAGTAAGTCATACGCCAAAATATTATGAGCCGTATGTGAGAAAGCGCGACGGCGGAAAATGGAACGATATTGAAACGGTTTTTGCATCCATCGGGCAGGTGACTGTGGACGTGACGCCGATTTCGATGCTTCGCGCCGTTTCCAGCGTCGGCGTTGAAGGAAGAATGTATGTGCCGCATCTGCTCAAAGAATTTAGAGCAATCAGCCCCATCGGCGAAGAAGCGGACAAAAATTATGTCCCGGCGCGAGCGGCTTTTGGATTTGACCATCCCGAGCCGAAAATTATTGAAATGACGCGGGAACAAAACGCTTTTGTTTTGAAAGGAATGTGGGGCGTCGTCAATGCGGGTGGAACCGCTGGGCGCATCAAGAATCCAAACTTTGAAATTGCCGGGAAAACCGGCACGGCGCAGAATTCGGAAATTGGTTCGGGCGGCGCGAAAGACCACGCTTGGTTTGTCAGTTTCGCTCCGGCTTACAAACCGGAGCTTGCCGTTATCGCGTTGATTGAAAACTCCGGCTTCGGTTCGGCAAACGCCGCGCCTGCCGTCAAAAGCATTTATGACGCGTATATTTTGAAACATCACCCAGATTTATTGAGCAGTCAACAGTTAACTGATAAAAAACTAAAAACTGATAACTGAAGTATGGTTGCAATACTGGAAAAACGTAACTTTAGAGATTTTGATTGGCTGACGGCTTTTCTCGCCGTCGCCATTGTTTGTTTTGGCATCTGGCAAATTTACAACGCGCAGCCGGAGATGACTTACTGGTCAAAACAAATTACTGGTTTGTTTATCGCGCTTGTCGCGCTTGTCGTCATCGCCACAAGCGATTACCGCCGCGTGATTGATGCCGCTCCGATTTTTTATGGTCTCGGTTTGCTTCTTCTACTACTCGTTCTGACTCCTCTGGGCGTCAAGGTTAATGGTCAGCAAGCGTGGTTGAAGCTGCCGTTGATCGGGCAGTTTCAACCTTCTGAGTTTGTCAAAATTCCGGTTGTTTTAATGCTCGCCAAATATTTTAGTTCGCGCAAAATCGGCACTTTGAAGGTAAAAGAAATTCTGGTCGGCGGTCTAATTTTAGCTGTGCCGGTCGGCTTGATTATGCTCGAACCTGATGCCGGACAGGCAATGACTTATTTTCCGATTTTAGCCGTTGTGTTATTTCTTTCAGCCGTCAAAATTCGGTATGTTGTTTTGACCATCGCCGCCGGTTTAATTTTTATACCTTTAGCTTATTGGATCGGAGTTGAAACGGGGAAAATCAAAAATTACCAGCAGGAACGCATTAACGTGATTATCGACCCCGATTCGGCAGACCCGCGCGGATTCGGTTATCACACGGTGCAGTCAATAATTACGGTGGGCAAAGGAAGTCTGACCGGCATTAGAGGCGATACGGAATCTTCGCAGAGCGTTTTGAAGTTTCTGCCTGAACCGCACACGGATTTTATTTTCGCGGTGACTGCGGAGAATACGGGTTTTATCGGCTGCATTTCGCTTCTGCTGGCTTACGCGCTGCTTTTGTCAAGATTAATCGAGGGCGCGAGGCAGGCGGCAGACCGCGCCGGAATGCTTGTCATTATGGCGATCGCGGGAGAACTGGCTTTTCAGATATTCGTCAATGTCGGAATGACGCTCGGTTTTCTGCCGGTGATCGGCGTTCCTCTGCCCTTAATGAGCGCGGGACTTTCGGCGGTTTTGGCGACGTTTATCGCTATCGGATTTGTGATCAGCGTTAAAATGCGTCGATTTGTTAATTAAACGAAGATTTTCGATAGTAAGAACAAAAGAATTTTGCGATTCGTATAATTTGCAGTTTGAATTTTAAAGGTTAGAAGCAATGGCACAAGCAATAAATAGAATAGGAACACTGGATGTTGGAACAGATCGACGGGCGAAGCGAAGTTTTTTGAAGTTTATTTGGCTTCCGATCGCTCTGTTGCTCGCTCTTTCGGCAGGCGGCTTGACCGGTATTTTGGCTTCTTACTATCTAAACAATTCTCGTTATTCGACCGAGGTTTCCGCGCTCGCTACTTACCGTCCGCCGCAGGTGACGACGATTTACGCCGATGACGGCGAAACGATTCTGTCGGAGTTCGCGCTGGAAAAACGGATTCCGATTAAAGAACGTGACATTCCCAAAAATGTTGAAGATGCCCTGATTGCGGTTGAGGATTATCGTTTTTATGACCACATCGGAATTGATCCGTATCGTATTTTGGGCGCAACATACAAGAATCTGACGAATCCGGGGAAAATGGAAGGCGCTTCGACTATTACGCAGCAGCTTGCAAAAAATCTTTTTCTTTACAGAGACCAGACTTACGCTCGCAAAATCAACGAATGGATGGTCGCGCTGCAAATCGAACGTCTTTACACAAAACGGCAGATACTGGAAATGTATATGAACTATATGTTTCTCGGCGCGGGTTCATACGGTTTTGAAGCCGGAGCGCGAACTTATTTCAACAAACCTTTAAAGGAATTAAATCTCGAAGAAGCTGCACTGCTCGCGGCGATTTTGAAATCACCGGAATATTCGCCGACGCGCAATATGGAAAAGGCGAAGGACCGGCGCGACGTTGTGCTTGACCAGATGGCGAAATACAACAAAATCTCTGTTGCCGAAGCGAATGAAGCCAAAGCCAGACCGATCAAACTTGCGGACACGGCGTATTATCAATCGCTGCCAAAATCAACCGCCTGGGATTATCCGGTCGAAGAAGTCCGCAAATATCTGGAAGAGAAGTATACGACGCGCGTCGCGCAGGGCGGCTTAAAAGTTTATACGACGATTAATGTTGACGCGCAAAAATTAGCGACCAAAGCCGTTCGTGAAGGTTTGCGGCGCTACGACAAAAATCGCGGCTGGCGTTCGGATTATCAAAACGTTCTGCTCGACGAAAACGGACAGCCGATTACGGACGAAAAAGAAATCGGACGCAAACTTAAATCCTTTAAACACGCCGATTGGTATGGAGATGAATACGAAGAAGGCGAGTTTATCAAAGGCGTGGTGATGAAGATTGATTCCGCCAGAGATGAAGCGACAATTCGTTTCGGTAGATATGAAGCGATTGTTACTGCTAAAGATATGGGCAGAAGCGGCAAAAAACCGAAAGACGAATTGAAAGTCGGTTTTCTTCCTGAATTTGAAGTAAAAGAAATTGATGAAGATTTATCAACGTTAAAAGTTACGCTTTCGCAAGTGCCGGAGGTTCAGTCTTCGATTGTTTCGCTCAATGCGCACACGGGTGAAGTCGTCGCAATGGTCGGCGGATACGATTATCACACGAGCAAATTTAATAACGCGACACAGGGACTTCGGCAGACCGGTTCGGCTTATAAACCTTTTATTTATACGGCGGC
>JACCRD010000075.1 GCA_013813755.1 Acidobacteriota bacterium
TCTTTCATTTACGGGCGAACAGTTTTGTTATTTGTCCGCAATGCTCGTTGGATAAAGATTTGCGGACGCGATGTTCCAAAAGCACTTTCCCAGTAAGCAAAGAATACGTTTATTTTTGCCGCAACCACTTTCCTCTTATATCTTTCAAAATAACCTGCGCCGTGTTGTGTCCCGACGCGGCGAACACGCCGCCGCCGGGATGCGTCGAAGCTCCGGTTAAGTAGAGATTTTTAATCGGCGTTTTATATTGCGACATTTCCGGCAGAGGACGGAACAAAAACATCTGATCGAAATCCATCTCGACGTGCATTACGTTGCCGCGCAGCAGTCCGAGACGTTGTTCCAAATCAAGCGGCGATTGGACAAATCTTTCAATAATAGAATTTTTCACATTCGGCGCGTAGGAATTTACTACGTCAATCAATCGGTCGGCTTCGCGTTCCTGGATGTTTTCCCAGTGTTCTTCGTTTGCTAATTCAAACGGATAATATTGTCCCCAAATAAACAGCGTATGTTTGCCTGCGGGCGCGAGCGTGGGGTCAACGGCTGAGAAAGTCATCGCCAGCGCGGACGGATTTTTTGAAGGAATGCCGTTTAGATAATCGGCGTAACCTTTTTCCAGATAATCCATCGAAGGACACAGAAGCTGCAAGCCTCGATGACAATCCGCAGCGTTTCCGCCGTTTGGCGCGGCGGTGTAATCAGGGAGTTCCGAAACGGCACACCGCACAATCATCCCGAAGCCATTGCCGATGCGGACATTCTCGATTCTTTCGGCTAAACCTTCAGGCAGATTTTCCGCGCCGATTAATTTTAGAAAAGTCGTGTGGACGTGGGCGTTTGAAACGATGCGCGTTGCTTTGATGCGTGTCCCGTCTCGTAAAATGATTCCGCCCGTCTCGTTATTTTCAACTTCAATTTTTTCGACTTCCGCGTTTAGTAAAATCGTCCCGCCGTGATGCTCTAGACATCGCGCCATCGCTTGTGTGAGTGCGCCGCTTCCACCACGCGGACGCTTGACACCGCTTTTGTGAATCATCGAATGCCAGCCGAGAAAATCTCCGGTCGCTGCCGCAGTCGGCGGCGGACCTGATTGCGCCGCGAGCCACGCCATCGCTGCCCGCAAGCCTTCGTGTTTGAAAGTTTGTTTGACGAGCGCACCGTAACTGGTCATTAATTTGCGAACCATATCCGCCGGATTTTTCGATTTTGTCCCGAAAATCATATGCCGTCCGAGATTAAGCATCGTCGGTGGTTTTAAAAAGGCTTGAAAAACTCCTTCATTGAGTTTTTCCCATTCGGTGACAAATTTTTTATAATTTTCCGCGTCTTCAGGCGAAACTTTGGCAATTGATTCGCAAGTCTTGTCAACGTCGCGCCAAAAATAAATCGCGCCTTGTCCGTCGGGCATCGGCGCAAAAGCGAACGGGTCGCAGTCAATATAGTCGAGACCGAATTTCTCCAACTCCAAATCCTTCACAACCGGCGTCAGATGAATCATTATATGTGCCGACGAACCGACATCAATTTTATAGCCTTCTATCAAATCGTCCTGCGTACAAACCGCGCCGCCGACGATGTGCCGCCGTTCCAAAACAACGACTTTCAAACCGGCTTTGGCAAGATAGCAAGCGCACGTCAAACCATTGTGTCCGCCGCCGATAATGGCAATATCGTAAGAATTTGGCATAAATTTAATTTGAAATTTTATTCGATTGACATAGAGAATTTTATATAAAAATATTGTATCTGTTCTGAAACAAAAATTGTTTTTTGGAAATAGAAAAAGCCCGGCACACAATAAATGTCGCCGAGCTTTTTTGTTTCCCAGTATTAAACTTAAATTAAACGTCGTAATACATCAAAAATTCCATCGGATGCGGGCGCAGACGCAAAAGATTTATCTCATTTTCGCGTTTGTATTTTATCCAGCGTTCGATAATATCGGTGGTAAAAACATCGCCTTTGAGCAAAAATTCGTGATCGTTTTCCAAAGCTTTAAGCGCTTCGTCGAGCGATCCGGGAAGGCTCGGCACGTCTTTTAATTCCTCCGGTGACAAATCATAAATATCTTTGTCGAGCGGCTCGCCCGGATCAATTCGGTTCTGGATGCCGTCGAGACCAGCCATTAAAAGCGCGGCAAAAGTAATGTAAGGATTGCAGCTCGGGTCGGGCGGACGAAATTCGAGGCGTTTGGCTTTTGGCGATTGCGAAAACATCGGAATGCGAACTGCCGCCGAACGGTTTCTGGCGGAATACGCTAAATTGACCGGCGCTTCAAAACCCGGAACAAGCCGCTTGAAACTGTTGGTCGTCGGCGCGGCGAACGCGATCAGCGCGGGCGCGTGCTTGAGCAGACCGCCGATATAAAACTTTGCCATTTCCGAAAGTCCCGCATATCCATCGCCGCCAAAAAGGGGTTCGTCATCTTTCCAGAGCGATTGGTGAACGTGCATTCCCGAACCGTTATCGCCGTAAAGCGGTTTCGGCATAAATGTCGCCGTTTTGCCAAAGGATGAAGCGGTGTTTTTGACAATATATTTAAACAGCATCACGTTATCCGCCGTGTGCAGAAGGTTTGCGAACCTGAAATCAATTTCGCACTGCCCGGCGGTCGCGACTTCGTGATGGTGACACTCGACGTGAATGCCGACCTCGGCTAAAATCAGTGAAATAGCGTTTCTCAAATCAATCAAAGTATCGGCGGGCGCGACCGGCACGTAACCTTCTTTCGGGCGAATATGATAGCCGGAATTCGGCGACATATCGTTTCCATTGCGTCCCGTGTTCCAGTGTCCTTCTTCGGAATTTATCGTGTAACCGGCAGAATGCTGGTCATTGTGAAAAAAAGCTTCGTCGAAGACGAAAAACTCGGCTTCCGGTCCGACAAAAACCGTGTCGGCAATGCCTGTAAACTTCAGATAACTTTCGGCGCGCACGGCAATCGAGCGCGGATCAAGCCCGTAACCTTCTTTGGTCAGAGGGTCAACAATATTGGCGAGCAGACAGACGGTGGTTTCCTCGGCAAACGGGTCAACCCAGCAGCGCGAAGGATCCGGGACGAGCAGCATATCCGATTCGTTAATTGCCGCCCAGCCGCGCAGGCTCGAAGCGTCGAAACCGAAGCCGTCTTCAAAAGAATCTTCGGTTAACTGTCCAATCGGGTAAGTCAGATGGTGCCATGCGCCCGGCAAATCTGTGAAACGGACAGACACAAATTTCGCGCCCTGTTCGGCGGCGTAGTTTAATACATTTTTAGCGTTCATTAATTCTCCTGGCTTAGATTTCAAAATAAATATTATTTTCTGTAACTTTGCAGATAGGTTTGTTAAAAAAATTAAAAAGGAGATTTTACATCACTCGCAGATAACTTCAAAATGCCCTTTGGTTAAATAAAATCAGCGCTGATTTCAGACGAATATTTTAACGCATCTTTGTTATCATAATTAAAATCGACGGTTTTTGAAGGGACAAATTAATTCGAGCTTTTCGCATCAAAAACCGGGAGACAAGAAAAGAAAAACAAATGTATTTTAATAAAATTTTACGCCTTTATAAAAATTCACTTTTAACAAACTTCGTGATTTGCGCGGGGTTTCTGCTGGTGTTTTTGACGACCAGCTGTACGGCTCTGACGCCGCAACAAACTGACAACGAAGCCCTCAAAGTTTTACGGCAGATGACGAGCGGCGGGAAATTGCCGCCGGAGAGCGCCGTTCTGCAAATAGAAAATACTTTTGCCAAAAGCAGAACCGGCGCGCTGGCAAAACTTTTGCGAGCGTGGATTCATTTTGAAAACAAAGACTTTCAAGGCGCGGCGGCGATTCTCGATTCTGACGTTTTTCGTTCGAAAACAAATGTTGCCGATTACGCTTTGTGGCTGCGCGGAAGAGCGCTCCAGCAAGTCGGAAGACACGCCGATGCGATGAATACTTTCGCTGATCTAACCAAAAGCTTTCCAAACTCTCACAAAGCCCGGGAAGCAAATCTTTTGTGGGCAACCAGCGCGATACAGACAGGACAAGCCGCGCAGGTTCCAATTTTTTTGAAGGATTTGGTTGATAAAAATGATGCGGATGCGCTCCTTTTAACGGCGAAATCCTTTGAACAGCAATTAAATCCGGCACAAGCGACGAATTTCTACCGAAAAGTTTATTTCTACGGCGCGGGAACGGATGCGAGCAAAGAGGCGGAAGCAAAATTGAACGCGCTCGGACAAACTCTCGCGCCGCAAACAATAGAAGAAAGCCAAGTTAGAGCCGACAAACTTTACAACGCAAAAAATTACGCGGCGGCTTCAAATGCTTACACCGAATTGGTCAATACTTTTCCCGGCGCGAATTTACCCGCCACAAATTTAAAGCGAATCGTCGCTTTTGCAAATTCAGGAAAAACCAGCGAGGCGCATATGGCTTTTAATTCGATTCCGCAGATGGCAGGCGAAAAGGAGCAGGGTTTTTATGAACTGGCAATGGCATTTGCAAAAGCCAAACAATGGGCACCGGCGCGACAGATAATCGAAGAAATGCGCGTCAAATTTCCGAATGGTAAATGGACGCCGAAAACATTGGTCGGCGCGGGAATGGCGGCACGTAACGCAAAAAATAAATTGGACGAAAATTATTTTCTGCGCACCGCTGTTTCCGTTTATCCAAATGCGTTGGAAGTGGCGGGAGCGCAGTTTGAACTCGCGTGGACGGAACACGAAAATAATAATTTGGCTGTGTCTTCGCAGATGCTGACCGAACATCTCGCCCGGTATGCCGGTAAAGATACGACAAATCGCGGCAAAGCGGGCTATTGGGCGGCGCGTGATTCTGAAAAAGCGGGGAAAATCGCGGAAGCGTGCGCTCTCTACGATGCGGTAATCTATCGCTACGGCGCAAACTGGTATGGTTACATTGCTCTGCAGCGTCTGCAAACTTTGCGCGTTTCCAACCGATGTCAGACGGCGCCGCAATTTTCCGCCGATTCAATCGTTTCCAAAGCTGCGGCAAACTTGAAAAGCGTCACCGTCGCGCCTGAAACAGCGACCGACAAGGAACTGGAAAGAACCAGTAAAGCTGATGAACTAGGCGCACTCGGGCTTTTTGAATGGGCGATTGATGAACTCGAAGAAGCTCAAAAAACGGCGTCTAACAGCCCAAAAGTTAATCTTGCGTTAGCGAGACATTACCGTTTTCGCGGTGATAATGTCAACGCGTTCCTTGCTCTGGCAAAGAGCTATCCTGATTCCGCGCAGATGTTTCCGGAGGAAATGGGACGTGAGGAATGGGACATTTTCTACCCTCTGACCAACTGGAGTGAGATCAGATTATGGGCAAAAAACCGCAGTCTCGATCCGTTTCAAGTCGCCGGTCTGATTCGCCAGGAGTCAGTTTTTAATCCGCGCGCCAAATCTCGCGCCGATGCCTATGGTTTAATGCAGTTGATTATGCCAACCGCTCGCGCAACCGCTAAAAAATACGGCAATCCGACCGTTATTACAGCCGAATCGCTCTTTCAGCCCGCGCTCAATATCGAACTCGGCACGGCGTATATGCGCGACCAGCTGACAAAATACGGACGCGTCGAATATATGGCAGTCGCCTACAACGCCGGACCGGGGCGCGTTCCGCAGTGGCAGGCGAGTCTACCGTTTGAAATCGACGAATTTGTCGAAGCGATTCCGTTTAAGGAAACAAAAGCGTATGTCCAGGGCGTAATTAGAAATTCGGCGCAATACCGCCGTCTTTATGACGAAAACGGAAAATTCAAGGCAAACGTCGGAACTAAACCTTTGCGCGGCGAGATTGATTCAAAATCGCGTGAACAATTCGCGCAGGAATATCCGGAAATTATTTTGGACGAAACAGCGGAATAGAATCGGAGCGAAATGTGATGAATTTAATAGTTGCTTTTTCCAGCGAAATTATGGGCGGGACGTTTGCTCGATTAATGTCCTGACCGCCGCCCTGCAAAAGAATTTATCGGGTGTGAAATTTGCCGAAACTTTTTTGTATAATAAACGGATGAACTTTAAAGTTGGTGATACGTTTTCAAAAGACAGAGAAATTACGGACGAACTTATCAGAAGATTCGCGGAAGTTTCCGGCGATTACAACCCGATTCATCTGGACGAAGAATTTGCAAAAACGACGCGCTTCGGGCAGCGTATCGCGCACGGAATGCTCGGCGGCGCGTTCATCTCCGGTGTTTTAGGTTACGAACTAAACGTTCGAAAAATCGTTTATCTGAACCAAACAATGAAATTCGTTGCGCCGGTTTTCATCGGCGACACAATCACGACGACCGCCAAAATAATAAACATTCGTGAAGATAAACCAATCGTCACCATCGAAACCGTGTGCGTCAATCAGACAGGCGAGACGGTGATCAAAGGCGAAGCCGTGTTGATGATGCTCGATTGAAAATCTGAAAAAAAGCAATCAAGCCGCGCAGGTAACAAGATTAACCTTTTTATTTTCAGTTGATCCCGGTCTGCTAATTCGCGGACTTCTTACTTTTTGGCAAAATTCTCTGAGTGAAAACTTCGCCGATTTTTCTAAGCCAATTTAGTTAATCAGATGACTGGCTCGTTGCGTAGTTTTATACTTATCAAACGCAGGCGGCGCGCGAAAGGTGAGAGTTTCGACCGTGAGCAATGTAATAAGGTAAAAAATGTTCGATAATATCCGTTCTTTTTCAGTCAGGGGAAAATCCATACCGGAATTTTCGTTTTACCCGATACTCAAATTTTTGCCTGTATAAAATAATTAAACATACGTTGTATAACAAGGCTTTTCGGATGACCGGATATTTTCAGGCGATTGTTCGAATAAATTCCATTCAGGGAAATCAGTCGGCAGCATAAGTCGGCGGAGAAATTAAAGACAGTACAAATACTCGCGGCAAAGCCTTTTCACTCAGAAATTACCTCACGCGGCAGACCGTTCTAATTTTGCGACTTGCTGTTTCCTTGCAAATTTTTATTCGTTTTAAGAGCAATCTAAAAACAAAGAAATTACAGTATGAAAATCGAATCAGTCAGAATCATTAACGGAGCGAATGTTTACAGTCATCA
Organism: Acidobacteriota bacterium; assembly: GCA_013813755.1. Lineage (GTDB taxonomy): Bacteria > Acidobacteriota > Blastocatellia > Pyrinomonadales > Pyrinomonadaceae. The sequence continues at coordinate 7,064 of JACCRD010000075.1, forward strand.
GCCGGTAATTGTCGCGCGGCTTGATCTCGAAAAATTAAAGGGAACAGAGAGCCGGGACGCTGCCGATTTTAATCCGCGACTGCTCGAAAGGCTGCCGGGTTTGCGCAAACATTTCTGCGATGCCGGAAAACCGGGCGGTTTCGTCCGGCGTCTGCACAACGGAACACATTTCAATCACGTCATCGAACACATTGCAATTGAACTGTTGGCGCAAGCCGGTCTCGCGCCGAGAGACAAAAAAATTTGCAACAAAGATGAAAGAGACGACTCCCTTGCCGTTATAGAAACAACTGCCGTTGAGACGACGCGCTATCTGATGCCGCTTGCCGCCGATTTTGCCGATGCGATTATTAAAGAAAAATCGTTTTCTTTTGAAGAAAAAATTACGGAAGCGAAAAATATCGCGTCGGATACCGAACTTGGACCGAGCGGGCAAGCGATTGTCGGAGCGGCAGAGAAACGCGGCATACCCTGGGCGCGCGAGAACGAATACGGTTTAGTTCAATTAGGCTACGGGAAAAATCTGCATTTCGTACAGTCGGCGGTCACTGACCAGACCAGCCGCATCGCCGCCGGATTAGCGAGCGATAAAGATGAAACCAAACGACGTTTAGAGAAATTTTCGATTCCTGTGCCGCTTAGCGAAGTCGTCCTGACCGAAGCCGAAGCCGTCGAAGCGTTAAAATCAATCGGCGCGCCCGTCGCTGTCAAACCGCTCGACGGGCGGCAGGGCAAAGGCGTGTCCTTAAATCTCTCTACCGCCGATGAAGTCATCAGCGCTTTCCGCGTCGCGCGGGAGTTTTCACGAAAAATTTTAATCGAAGAATTGTTTGAAGGAAAAAACTATCGCGTTTTGATCGTCGGCGGAAAAATGGTCGCGGCGAGCGAGCGGCTGCCGTGTCATATCGAGGGCGACGGCAGGCATATGATTGCCGAACTCATCGAGATTGAAAACAGAAATCTGATGCGCGCCGAAGGTCACGAAAAGCCGCTCACGCCAATAAAAATCACGTCCGTTTTGCTTGCCGCGTTGTTAAAAGAAGGTTGGATACTCGAAGATGTGCCGGAAGACGGCGAACAAATTACGCTCCGCGCCGGAATGAATCTTTTGACTGGCGGAACTGCCAAAGACGTAACGGACGAAGTTCACAAAAGCGTGAAAACTTTGTGCGAAAGAGCGGCGCGCATCATCAACCTGGACATTTGCGGCGTTGACCTCGCGCTGAAAGACATCTCTGCGCCGGTGCCGAAAAAAAGCGGCGGCATTATCACAATCAACGCCGCGCCGGACTTGCGAATACATTGTTTTCCCGCCGAAGGCAAGCCGCGCGATGTCGGCGGCGCGATTGTCGAAATGCTTTATCCGAACGACGCACCGAGCCGAATTCCAATCGTCGCCATTACCGGAACTAATGGAAAAACAACCGTTACCAGAATGATTTCGCACGTTTTGCTTGAAACCAAATTAAACATCGGCACGACTACGACCGACGGCATTCTGTTTAACGGCGAAAGCATAGTTTTCGGCGATACGACCGGACCGGCTTCGGCGCGAACGATTTTGGGCGACAAAGCGGTTGACATCGCCGTGCTTGAAACGGCGCGCGGCGGAATTTTGAAACGCGGGTTAGGCTGGGATTGGGCGGATGTCGGCGTCGTCACCAACATTACCGAAGACCACATCGGTCAGGATGGCATCGAATCGGTCAAAGATTTGGTGAACATCAAATCTTTGGTTGCCGAGCGCGTGCGCGAAAACGGAACGCTCGTCTTAAACGCCGACGACCCTGAATCCGCCGGTATAGTCAATCGTCCAGCGGTCATTCAAACGAACAGAAAAATCGTCTATTTCGCTTTGTCGGAAGAAAATTTCATCGTCAAACCGCATCTTAAAAAAGGCGAAACCGCATATTTTGTCAGAGACAATTGGATTTATGAAGCAAGCGGCGAGGCACTCACTCGAATTGTCGAAACGACAGCGATTCCGGTGACGATGAACGGCACGGCAGATTTTCAAATTCAAAACGCGATGGCGGCAATCGCGGCTTCACGCGCTCTGCATTTATCGCCGGAAAAAATTGCAGACGCGCTCGGCAAGTTTCAAGGCGACAAGCATAATCCGGGCAGAAACAATTTATATAAAGTCGGTGCGGGCTATGTCTTGGTTGATTATGGTCACAATACCGACGGATTCGCCGCCGTCTGCCGAATGGCGCGCCGTTGGACCGGAAAAACCGTTACAGCCATCATCGGTCTGCCCGGTGACCGCGACAATCGGATAATCGAAGAAGCGGCGCAGGTCGCCGCGCGCGGCTTTAATCGGGTGATTGTTACCGAAGAAGTTAATCCCCGCGGTCGCGCTCGCGGCGGAATGGCTGGACTGCTCTGCGGCGCTATCAAACGCGAAAAACCCGGCGCAAACTGCGAAATCATATTCGACGAAATCGAGGCATTTTCTAAAGCACTCGCCCAAATGCGGAAAGATGAAGTCATTGTAATATTTTACCGGCAGAGGGATTTAATTCTAGAAATTCTTACCCGAAACCGAGCGGTTTCGGTTTCGTCTTTTGAAGAAACCATCGGGGTAAACTAAAATGAAAACGCGAGGTATAAACGGCTCTCCAAAGCTGCTGTATGAAAAGCGTTATTGATGAAAACTCGTTTGAAAGTAATGATCAGACCCAGTTCTGCACGTATCTGTTAACGATTCGACGCTCGCGCTTCGATGCCGCGGAAGTCGCGGATTTCCGTGAGTATTTCAAATCGCTTGCCGCTGCCGGATGCGAAGTCCTTGTCGTGGACGGTTCGCCGCTCGATGCATTTGCCGAACACGGAAAAGCGTGGCGAAACGTTTGCCGTCACGAAACGGTTGATTCGCAGTATAAATATCTCAACGGCAAAGTAAACGGAATTCACACGGGCGTCGCGCTCGCCGAACACAACCGCATAATTCTCGCCGACGATGATATTCGCTACACACCCAATGACGTGCGCCGAATGGCTGATTTGCTCGAAAATTACGATATAGTGCGCCCGCAGAATTATTTTCGACCGCTTCCCGTCTGGGCGCGAACCGAAGCGGCGCGGATGCTTATCAACCGCGCCTGGATTGCCGAGGGCGATTATTCGGGAACGCTCGGCATAACAAAAAACGCGATGCTGCGCGTCGGGCATTACGACGGCGACGTGCTTTTCGACAACGAAGAGATTGTCAGGCACTTTCGGTTAAAAGGCGCGCGCATCAAATACGCCCGCGATTTTTTCGTTCTCAAGCTGCCGCCGACGTTTGAAAAATGGATTGAACAACGCCCGCGACAGGCTTATGAAGATTTCGTGATGCGCGCCAAAACTTTATTCTTCGCGTCGCTGCCAATCGTTTTAGCGCTCACGTGGATGAAAACCGGCTGGCAACTGGCGTTGATTTACGCGGCGGTAATTTCGCTCGGCGCGTCTGCTTCTGCCGCGCGCGGATTAACCGACGGAGCCGCGCGGTTTTTTCCGCCGCAGGTCGTTCTTTACGCGCCGCTCTGGCTTGCCGAGCGATGCGTCAGCACGTATTGGGCTTTTTACTGGTATCTGACGCGCGGCGGCTATCCGTTCGGCGATAAAGTTGTTTCCAAAGGAACGGGGCGAGCATGGAGCGAAACGGCTAAATCTTCGGAAGAAAATAACGCCGAAAGCGACTGATTAATTCGTTTGGTCGTAAATTTCAACGTCAATCGGTTTGAAACTGTAGTTGTTCGACATCTCGGCGGAACACGCCGTCACGCCGATTATCAAATCCATTTCGGCGCGGAAAACGATATAATCACCGGCTTTCGACGGCGGCGGGTCAATTCGTAACTCGCCCGATTCCTGCACGACGACGTTCATAAAAACATTGAGCGTCGTCGGAATCATATCCGGCGCGATGCCGAACTGCGCTAGATTTGTATGCAGATTTTCAAAACAACTCGGATGATATTCGTGATTGTTATAAATAATCTTGAAAGTTTCCGGGCTGCACGGCGTCAGCAGAAAATCGTGCCGACCGACCGTATCTTCAACGATTGAAAGCATCGGGCGGCTGCGGTTTGAATAAAGCACGTTGCCCGTCGTCAGATAAATTTTATTAGCATAATCAATCGTTCGCCCGGAAGAAAGCCATTCCGCTTTGTCTTCGAGCGCGAACGCCGTCAAATCGGAAACCTGCTCGCCGTGCGGGTCAATGATCTTTAAAAGCTGTCCTTTTTTAATCGTTAAGCCGATTCCGGTTTGCGGTTCGAGGTGATATTTTTTAATCATTTAATCTTTGCTACGAAAAACCGTTAAATTTATTTTTCGGTGTTTTTCGTTTCCCGCATTTGCGCGTGAAACGGACATTTCCAGTTTTCTTCGACGGCGCGACCTGAATATTGTTTTGCTTCGCTCTGCTTGCCGAAATCGCTCAAATTCGGATTGAGCGAGCCTTGCAATTTTAAGTCGCGAGCGCGAATCGTCTGCTGCATCCGCTCGAATTGATTTATTTCCCGAAGCCGCTCGAATTGCGCGTGAACGTTAAAAACCATTGTCGCCCACGGAAACCGCCGGGCGAGACGCGAACTGTTCGGGTGAAGTCCGACGATAAAAAATCCCGTTTCGGCAAAACTAAACGAAAAATTCGCGTCTTTCGGATTGCGGCTGACGGTCGCGTCCCAGTCGTAATGAGCGCGGTCGAGTTCGTGCAGATTTTGAAGCTGCGCCCAGAGCGAATTTTCCCACGTCTGCTCGTCCGCCGATTCCGGTTCGGCGAAACAGGCGACGAAAGTTGCATAATTCGTGCCGAATCTCGCTTGTTCGCGCGCATATTCCCACAAATCGTGCGCCAAGCCGCCGTTCGTCTCCGGTGAATTCATTTTCGGATAAAAACCGTAACGATAGAAATTGCCCGTCAAAGCCGCTTTCGCGCCGATGCACGGGAAATCCGAATCGGCGACGTGCGCCCGAAAACGCTCGTGAACCGTTTCGGCAAGCGGCGAGAGTTTTCGCTCCGGGCGAACTACGCGGACAAGTCTGTCATTTTGCCACTCCGCGTAGGAACTGGAAGTTCCGTTATACGGATTTGTTTGAACTTTGGAAACACCTGTTGTCATAAACCCTGCTTGTTATTACTAAATTACAGACACGTCCTTCCGCATCTCAAATAAAATGTATTTGTTTTTGATTTTATCAAATTTTTTCAAAGATAAGTATGACGCCGCACATAACTTTTTATTCATTCATTGAGTAACATAAGCGATTAGAGAAAATTATTTCGCATAAGTTAAATTAATTACGTGCTGACACTAATCGAAAACGGAGAAATCTACGCGACCGAATTTTCCGGGTAAAATTCTATTCTGCTTGGCGCGGGCAAAATTCTAAAGATAGGCGAAATCAGTCGCCAGGCAATCGAATCGCTGCACATCGCGCTCGACGTAGTAGACGCGGCTGACTTGCATTGTTACGCCCGGATTTATTGATTCGCACGAACATCTTTTGGACAGAAGCGGCGAAAAAAGTTTTGCCGCGCAAACGCCGGAAATTTATCCGTTGAATACCGCAAAGATAAAAAACGAAAGCCAACAGTCTCAAAGTTGGCTTTCGTTTTCGAGAAAAATTAAAAATCACAAAAACCGGAAAAGCTAATAACTCAGCTTACAACAATAAAAGTTACTTTTTCTCGGTTTTCTCGTTTTCATTCAAGCTCGCCGCTTTCACTTTTTGCGACGCTTGTCTGGGAACGATCATCTGCCGCTTTTTAAGGTCGAATTTATAACGGTTCGGCAGGACGTGAATTTTCACGTCGGCGAGCGCGATGCTCTGACCTTTTTCGACAAACGGCACGTCCGTATAAGTCATCGCGCCGCCGTCGATGACCGTTACCGCGCCTTCGCCAATAACTTCGAATTGATTTTTGTTGATGACCATCGCCGTATTTTCGTCAATGCCGAAGCCGATGTCCTGCGGAAAATGCGCGACTGCCGCGAGCAGTCGTCCGTGCCGCCCACGCTGCGAAAAATGCGTGTCAATCATGCAGCCGACGATCAAATCCGTTCCCGGCGCCATTTCGACGCTGCCGACACGCGCATTTTCGTCCGATTTGCCCGTGACAATCATCGAGTTACCCATCATTGCCGCGCCCGCGCTCGTCCCGGCGACGATAATGCCGCTTTCGCAAGCCTCCATAATCGCGT
>JACCRD010000108.1 GCA_013813755.1 Acidobacteriota bacterium
GGCATCTTGAACATAATAGATACCAGAATTCAAAATCAAAAAAACTGCAATTTATTTTATAGAAAACGGGAAGAAGAATTTTCCCAAACCATAAAACAAAAAGGAATTACCGTTATGTCTAAAAAAACTTTGATTCGCAACGTTGCGCTGACGACTTCGATAATTATTACGAGTGTTTCGATTGGATTTGCCCAAAAAGATAAAGAAAAGCCAAGTGAAGATATTTCAACGAAAGCTCGAAAACAAAAAAAAGAAATAGACAAAATTTATCAAAAGTGGACATCCGAAGACGTGCCTTATATTGTTACGGGTGATGAAAAGAAAGCTTATAAAGCGTTGAAAACCGATGATGAACGGGAAAGATTTATCGAAAATTTCTGGGGCCGGCGTGACCCAAATCCTGATACTGAAGAAAACGAATATCGTGAGGAATACTACGAACGAATTGCTTATGCCAATGAGCATTATGCATCGGGTATTCCGGGCTGGAAAACAGATAGAGGACGTATTTATATCGCTTATGGGAAGCCGGACGGAGTAGAATCGCATCCTTCAGGCGGCAGCTATGACCGTCCGAGCTATGAAGGCGGCGGTTCAACTACTACCTATCCGTTTGAAACCTGGTTTTATCGCCATCTTGACGGGGTCGGCGACGGCATCGAAATCGAATTCGTTGACCCGACTGGAACGGGCGAATACCGGATTGCGCGCAATGCGTACGAAAAAGATGCGCTGGCAAATGTTCCGGGCGGCGGTTTGACGACTGCCGAACAGCTCGGAATAAGTAGTAAAGGAGACCGCCAGCTCGGTGCCGGGCAAACTTATTACGGACGTGAACAGGATAATCCGTTCCGCCGTCTCGAAATTATTACTGCCCTACAGCGTCCGCCGCAGGTAAAATTCAGTGATTTGCAGGGACTCGCCGGCGGTGATTCCGGAACGATTGATAATAACCCGCTCGCTTTTGATTTGCAGGTTGATTTTTTCCGTCAATCCGAAGACCGCGTGGTGACGGCTTTCACTGTTCAGGCAAATAATAAGGAACTAACTTTTGAACCGGTCGGCGGAGTTGAAACGGCGCGCCTCAATGTTTTCGGCAGAGTGATGGCGGTTTCCGGAAAGCGTTCGGGAATTTTTGAAGATTCGATTGTCGCCAGCTCGACCGCTCAAGAGCTTGCTGAAACACGCGACCGCAAATCAATTTACCAGAAAGCAATTGCCTTAACGCCCGGAACTTACAAAGTTGACGTGGTTGTCCGCGATGTCGTTTCCGGCAACAAAGGCATCCGCAGCCTCGGCTTTACCGTTCCGAAGTTTGAAGAAAGTAAACTTTCAACTTCGACTTTGATTTTAGCTTCGATGCTTCGTTCAACCACCGAACGCGACATCGGCGGAAGTTTCGTCATCGGTGACGCGAAAGTAATCCCGAATGTTTCGGGAGTTTACAAAAAAGGACAGGAAGTCGGCATCTATATGCAGGTTTACAACGCCGGTATTGACCAGACTACCTTACGTCCGGCAGTTGAAGTCGAATATATTTTGATGAAAAGCGGCAAAGAAATTTTGCGCCAGCCCGAAACTTGGGAAGGCTTGAGCGATTCAGGACAAAGGCTGACGCTTGCCCGAATGATCCCGACCGCGCAGATGGCGCCCGGCGATTACGAAATCAAAATTCGCATCAAAGACAAAACTAAAACTACTAACAATATGCTCGAACCGACGGCGAAATTTACAGTTACGCAGTAGAATTTTATACGAGCAAATTATTCAGCCGGCATTTTGACGAAAGATGTCGGCTTTTCTATTTATAAATTCGCGTTAAACAAAAACCGCGAAAACTTCATTTGAATAAAGCATTCCTTTTGTCGTCAAACGCAGACAATTTTCTTTTAGATCGATAAGTTCAAATTCTTCGAGACGTTTTAGATCCGCTTTGTATTCTTCTCTTAAATCAACGTTAAAAAGATTTTGATATTTTTTGAGATTGATGCCTTCGGTCAGACGCAAGCCTAAAAAAACATATTCAGATTTTGTGTCTGTTTGTGTATCTTCAACAATGGCGGAGTTACCTTCTTCAATCAGACGAACATACCGGGAAGTGTCACGCTCGTTAGAGTAGCGTCTGTTTTGTCCGTCAAAAGAATGAGCTGAACAGCCAAAGCCGAAAATCGGATCGAGCGTCCAATATTTTGAGTTATGGCGAGATTCGAAACCGGGCAGCGAAAAATTTGAAATTTCATATTGCCGGTAATTTTTCGCGGCGGTTTTTTCAATTATTAATTTAAACATCGCGGCAGCCAGATCTTCGTCCGGCAGAGGCTGTCGCCCGCTTCTGATCTGTTCGGCGAGCGGCGTGGCTTCGTGAATTTCCAAAATATAAAGCGACAGATGTTCCGGGTTTAGTTCAAATGCGCAATCTAAATTTCGCTCCCAATCGAGCAAGCTCTGGCGCGGCAAACCGGCGATTAAATCAAAACTGACGTTTGTAAAATCCGCCGCTCGAAGCAGTTCGATTGTCTCGCGCACGTCCCGCGCCGTGTGTTTTCTGCCGAGCCGCCGAAGCTCCACATCATCAAAAGTCTGCACTCCGAAACTGGCACGCGTCACGCCCAAATTTTTGTATTCGCGCAGAGTTTCCAGCGTGACGGTTGCCGGATTCATCTCCATCGTAATTTCCGCATTTGTTTGGATGAAAAACTTTTTGTTAATTGAACCGAGAATTTTTTCGATTTGACGCGCCGTTAAAAGCGAAGGAGTGCCGCCGCCAAAATAAATTGTATCGATTCGGCGGTTGATAGTCAGTGATTGGTGGACAGAAAAAGCAGTTTCAATTTCTTTGACCAGCGCGGAAACGTAACGTTCAACCGCTTCGCCGTTTGTAAAAACATCAGTCGCAAAATCGCAGTACGAACAGCGCGAACGACAAAATGGAATGTGGAGATAAACGCCGGCTTCGCTCATTTTTATTTGTCGACAAATTTGAAAACTTTGCTGTTAGCAAAGGATTTCTCTTTTCGCAGACGCGAGTTTATTTGTTTTTGTTTTATACCGGACAGAAATTTTCGCACCGATTCGTTTTTTTTCAGAATGCTTTTTATTTTGTCGGAAGAAGTCTGCTTTATGCCGTTTCTCTCCGCGCCGTTCCACATTTTTACGTAATCGCTCTGTTGCGGAGTTTTAGCAAAAAGCGGTTTGCTCGACGTTTTCTGCGCCAGAGTCATTAAATAAACAGGCTTTTCATTAATTAATTCAACGCGCCCTTTTATTTGTTTTGGATCAGCGACTTCAAACCACTTGCCGCCGACTTCCGCCGCAATCATTCTTTTCACCCAGAAACCGTTTTCTTCGCTGAGAGCGCGATAAAAAAGTTCGGGGCTAAATTGATAAAATCCGTGTCCGAGAAAATTATTGCCGCCGGTGATTATAATCAGATGCCCGCCAATTTCAACCATTTCCATCGCGTTTGCCAATGCGACCGGAAAATTAAAAATGTGTTCGAGCGTCCCGCCATCCAACACAAACGAAAATTTTTCTTTCAAATCGTCTCCGATTGGCTCGTTCAAATCGTGAAGAATCGCCGCGCCTTCGTAATCCGAAAAATCCATCGCGGAAACTTCCTTCGCGCCGAGAAACCGCAAAAAATCCGCTCCGGTTTCCATTCGGGTAAAGTCTTTGAGTTTGAAAACGTCGGACAAAGATTGATAATCATATTTTAAGAAATCAAATTTCTGATTGCCGAGCATCAGCGATCTGCGAAAATCGACTTCCCGCTCACGCGCTGACAAAAGAAATTTGGCAACATCAATATCAATCCCCATATTTTTTGTGAATCAAAAATACTAATTAAGAATTACGAAAGATCGTTATAAAAACAAAGATTTATGACTATCAATAAATTTTTTCTTAATCGTAATTTTTAATTCTTAATTCTTCAATCGCGTTTCGAGCGCGTTTGCCCACGCATCTTCAAGTTCCGAAATCGGCGCGGAAATAATTTCTAAATCGTTTAGATTAATTTTCAAATTCGCATTGTCAACTTTACCGATAATCTCAAACGGGCAATCGTTTTCCCTAGCGAGGGCTTGGACTGCTTCCGTATTTTCCGGCGCGAAACTGATCACAATGCGTGAAGGCGATTCTGAAAAAAGAAGCGCTTCGGTTGATAAATTTTCATTCTTCAGTTCGATATTCGCCCCAATTGTGGCGCGATTAAGCGACGAAAAACAGCTTTCGGCAATTGCCACCGCCAGACCGCCATCAGAGCAATCGTGAGCCGACTTCACGAGACATTCATCGGCTAACCGCAGGCAAGTTTTCTGAACGCGAATTTCAACATTCAAGTCAATTTGAGGAACTTCGCCCGTTTCAATTAATTCATCGGTTGATAGCCCCAAAACGGTCTGCGCATATTCGCTAACGCTTAAATCATCGCTTGTCAGACCCAAAAGCGCGATCAAATCGCCTTCATTTTTAAATCCCTGCGTGATGATTTTTTTGGTGTCTTCGATAAGCCCGACCATTCCAATCACCGGCGTCGGCAAAATACCGCGTCCTTCAGTTTCGTTATAAAACGAAACATTTCCGGAAACGACCGGCGTTTCAAACGCTTCGCACGCCTCTTTTATTCCGTCGATCACGTCTGAGAAAGACCGCATCACTTCAGGACGTTCGGGCGAAGCGAAATTCAAACAATTAGTAATCGCAATCGGTTTCGCGCCAACACACACGACGTTTCTCGCGCCTTCGGCAACAGCCAGTTTCGCGCCTTCCTTTGCATTAACGGCAACAAAACGAGCGTTTCCGTCCAGACACATCGCTATTGCGCGACGAGTTTCTTTAATTCGCACGACCGCCGCGTCCGCCCCCGGCAAAACCGCCGTATTCGTGCGAACCATATAATCGTACTGCGAATAAACCCACCGCTTAGAACAGATATTCAGTGAAGCGAGAAGCATTTTTAAGGCTTCGTTTGCGTTTCTTTGTCCTTTTTCCTTTGTTTTCTCTCTTGCGCTCGTTTTATAACAACCGACAGAAGAAGCGCTAGAAACAGTATTGTAAATATTAGAAACATTCCTTAACTCATTATTTTTTTCCTCTTTATAATTTTTAGGCGCGGACATCGGACGATTGTATTTTGGCGCTTCATCGGTTAATTTATCAACCGGCAAATCAACTTTAAGCTCGCCGTTGTGAAAAATCCTCAAACGATTACCTTCGACGACTTTGCCGACGACCACCGCGTCCAAATCCCACTTGCTAAAAATATCGACAATTTCTTTCTCACGACCTTTGTGCGCAACAATCAGCATTCGCTCCTGCGATTCCGACAAAAGCATTTCATACGCCGTCATTCCGGTTTCGCGCTGCGGGATCAGCGTTAAATCGAGTTCCAAACCGGTTCCAGCGCGCGCCGCCATTTCTACTGACGACGAAGTTAAACCCGCCGCGCCCATATCCTGAATTCCTTCGATTGCGCCCGAACGCATTGCTTCGAGGCACGCTTCGAGAAGAAGTTTCTCCAAAAACGGATCGCCAACCTGCACCGTCGGACGTTTTTCGAGCGCCTCGTCATCAAACTCAGCCGAAGCCATCGTCGCGCCGTGAATTCCGTCACGCCCGGTTTTCGCGCCCACATACAAAACAGGATTTCCCACGCCCGACGCCTTGCCGAAAAAGATTTTATCCTTCCGCACAATGCCGAGCGCGAAGGCGTTGACCAGAGGATTTAGATTATACGCTTCATCAAAAACGACTTCGCCGCCGACGGTTGGAACACCAAAGCAATTTCCGTAATGAGCGATTCCGTCAACCACGCCTTTTAAGATTGATTTATTGCGGTTGCCATGCTTTTCATTATCTAATCTCCCGAATCGAAGTGAGTTCATCGCCGCGATTGGACGCGCGCCCATCGTAAAAACATCTCTCAAAATTCCGCCAACGCCGGTTGCCGCGCCCTGAAACGGCTCAATAAAACTCGGATGATTGTGCGATTCGACCTTGAAAGCAACACACCAGTCGTCGCC
>JACCRD010000118.1 GCA_013813755.1 Acidobacteriota bacterium
AATTTTTCCATCGCTGGCGTTTGCAGTTCTAATTCAATTCCGTTGATATTTTCCTTTGTTTTTGTAATTTTTGATTGGAAAGCTGAAACTTCCCTTTCATTCTTAAAAATGATTTTATTTGGCGGAATCGCGCCGCCTTTGGCAACAAATACAGCGCCGTATTCCTTTAGAATTCTTTGCCCGACCGCATCGGACGAAATTTTTAACCCGGTAGGCAAATTGTCTGTAAACATAAGTTTTTCGGCTTCGTTTCTTTCACTTTTATTAATTTGATTTTTTTTGCAAAATTATCTTGTTGATCCTGCAAAAACGGCATAGAATACGTTTTATGGAACGGCATTTATCAATCTTAAGCAAGTTTGGACTGATTTTTTATTTATTAATCGTTCATCTATTTGCCGCAATTTACGTTTACGAAAATTTTTGGAAATCATTGCTGCCCAAAGAAGTGATTTCAGAAAATTATATTACAGATCCGACAGAAATTGCTCTCGTGCCGACACCTCAGCCGATACCCTCGATCTATCCGAGTGAAACTCCGCCACCTGAGCTTGCGCAACAACCGGAAACTTCCGCCACCTCTCAGAACTCTGATTCATTAATGATTCCGGTGGCGGGTATCAAACGCGAGCAGCTGCAGGATACTTTTACCGCTTCTCGATCCGAAGGGCGCGTCCACAACGCAATAGATATTATCGCGCCGCTCGGCACGCCGGTTCTGGCAATTGCGGATGGTGAAATCGCCAAGTTTTTTGACAGTCAGCGCGGAGGAATCACAATTTATCAACGCAGTGCCGATCAGCATTTTATATATTATTACGGGCACTTGCAAAAACGCGCTGATAATCTGCGCGAAGGCGATTTTGTCAAGCAGGGAACAATCATCGGTTACGTCGGCGACACGGGAAATTCCGGCGCTGGCAACTATCATCTCCATTTTTCGATTTCAGTTCCGACCGACCCCCAACGCATTTTTGACGCGGAGGAAATAAACCCCTTTCCGCTGTTGAAAGACGCGCTTGAGTCTCAATAATCAACTGAGTTTACTTGCGATTAAAAAAGTCAGATATATTTTCGATTCCCAATATTTCAAGGGCATAACGTTTGCTTAAAGAATGCGAGCGAAAAATTTTGCATTAAACCGATACATTTTTATAAAGGAAACAAGATATGAAAATACGATTCAGCAACCTGAAAATCAACAAACAATTGACGTTACTTTTTTTTGCGCTGACATTATTCGCAACCGGCTGCGTGCCGCCTGAAACAGGTAATGTCAATTCAAATTCCAATACAAACGCGCTGACGACAAATATGAACTCCGCCGCCAACTCGGCAGCAAATAAAGTTCAAAACAGCGAAGCCGATTTGCAGATGCCTGTCACTTTGCCGGTTCTCAACGCAATGTTCGCGGATGAATCTTTTGCGCAGACTCTAAAATCCAAGCTCGGCATAACCGATGAAGAAGTTGACAAGTTAAAGAAACTTGCTCAGGATGCGGTTGGAAATTTAAGTGATGATGATGATACGGGTTCAACGCGCGCCGCTGTTGAACGCTCGAACAATCAAATTCGCCAAATTCTCGGCGACGAAAAATCGACAAGATTTCTTCAGTTCGTGCGTGAAGCATGGTCAGGCGGACCGGATGAAACGGCTAATTCTTCAGGAAGTCCTGAAAATAAAAATTCCACTAAATTAAACTCAATTCCGACTGATACTCGAGTTGTTGTCAACGCTCCGGCGTATCGGATGGATTTATTTCAGGAAGGAAAATTAGTTAAATCTTATAAAATCGGCATCGGTTATCCGGAATTTCCTCTGCCAAGCGGAATGCGAAAAGCCTCGACGATAATTTTTAATCCTACCTGGACACCCCCTGATGAAGCCTGGGTGAAAGGAAAAATTCAGGCTGGCAAAACCGTCGAAGCAGGCAGTAAAGATAATCCGCTCGGACCAATAAAAATTCCGATTGGCTTACCCTCTCTAATTCACGGAGGAAAAGCAGCCGCGCGGCTTGGCGGATTCGCTTCGCACGGCTGCGTCGGTTTAACAAACGCGCAGGTTCAGGATTTTGCGCTCAATCTTTCAAAAATTTCTAATACTCCTCTGAGCGAGCTGGAAATTAAAGGTTTTGAAAAACAAAAAACCGAAACCAAAGATTTCAAATTAGCAGCCACAGTTCCGGTCGAATTACGCTATGAAACAATTGTGGTCGAAGACGGCAAACTAAAAATTTACCGCGATGTTTACGAACGCGGGACAAACACGGAAGAAAATTTGCGTAAAGTTTTTGAAATTTACGGAGTCTCCTTTGAAGACATCCCAGAACCGGAACGCGCGAAAATTCTTCAGGGCTTAAAACAGATGGCAGTTGACGCCGGCGGTCAAGCCGTGGAAGTCGGCAATTCAAATGCCAACATTAATTCGAGCAACACAAATACTTCAGGCACATTGGCAAAAAATAAAAATTCCAATGCTAATGTCAACGCTAATGACGGCGCGGTGACGCGTAATATCAAAGGAAAAAAAGAAGTAATGTTTGTGGTGGCAGCGCTCAAAGGTAAAGGGTATCCGGCTCCGGTCAATCTGGCACAATAAATTCATATTCTTTATTGTGAAGCACATAAAAAAGAGAATGCTTATTTTTGAGCATTCTCTTTTTCTTATAATTTTTCGTAACAAATTAGTGAGACAAAAGATTTATAAATGACTTCTCCGACGATTTTTTTTCCTGACAAGTTAAATTCGAGCTGATAAACTGATTGGCGTTTTTGTAAATATCGCTGACAAAGCGGCTTGGAAAATCGTGTCCGAAATCGTAGAAAAATCCCTGCGCTTTGATGCCTCTTTTTTCCGCTTCATCAAAAATGGCTTTTCCGCCATAAACCGGTGTGAGATGTTTCATTCCCAGATAAAAACCTTTATTTGCCGGCACGATAGAATCTTCGCGACCGTGTATAATTAACATCGGGACTTTGTCTTTACCTGCTAAATACGCCAAATCATAAATCGCGCCCGACAAGCTGATTACACCTTTGATATTTTCTTTTTTGGCAAGCTGTCCGTATCTATTTGATAAACCAGTTGGAATTTCCGAGTCGTCGAGATATGCGGCGTTTAGAACGGTAATCGCGCCCGAACTGCGCCCGATGAGGAAAACATTTTCGGTATCGACACCAAATCTATCGGCGTTCGCAAAAATATATTTGATCGCATCACGCACATCCTGCGTCGCTTTATACTGCACTTCGAGAAGTTTTTCATCCTTAATCATGGGCGGTCCGAAATCGAGCGGCGAATTAAGTCGATATTGAACCGAAGCCGTCAAATAACCCTTTGAAGTAAAATTTTCAGTTAAAATGTTTTCGCTGAATTTCACAAAACACGGTTCAAACGGGCAAAAATTAACAAACCCGCCGCCGTGAACGCCAATGATCAGCGGTCTTTTTTTCGATGGCAAATTGTCAACCGGACGCACAAGCCCAATCGACAGCTGTTTTTCCTTTCCCTTTTCGCTTCGATAAGTTTTATAGACGAATTTTTCGAGATTGCCGGCGGTTGAATTTGGTTGTAGATTTTGGCAGAGAGTATTTGAATACGCCTGAAAATTCGCGCACGAAAGCAAAGCTGCGAGTATTGTAAAAATTCTTTTCATCTTAAATTAAAAATTACTTATTATTTCTTTGGCGGACTCGCGGGGCGAATTTCCACTTTGCTCGGCAGTGCGCGAGAATTCATATTTAGTAAATCCAAAATTGTTTGAGCAATATCCTGCGGCTGCAATTGCCAGGATTTATCGTCGCTCGGCTTTTCGCCGCCAAAATATGTATTGACCGAACCCGGACAAATCGCGCTGACCTTGATATTATCGGCGCGAACCTCCTGCATCAAGGCTTCTGAGAATCCGTTTAAGCCGAATTTTGAGGCGTTGTAAGCTGCCATTTTTGGATGCGCGTTTTGTCCGGCGAGCGAGGAAATATTGAAAATGTAACCGCCACCGCGTTTTTTCATCAAAGGAATCGCGTGATGACAGGCGTAAAATACACCAAACAGATTTGTTTCGAGCGTCTGCCGAAATTCATCACCCGACATTTCCTCGACCGTTTTTCCGATAATGCCGATGCCCGCGTTATTGACCAGAATATCCACGCCGCCGAAAACCCTTTCACATTCAGCGAGCATCATCTGAATTTGTTCTTCGCTGCGTACATCGCAAATTTCGCCGTCAACTCTGCCCAACGCCGAAAGTTTTTCGAGCGCGCGTTTGAGGTCTGATTTATCTCGCGCGCAGATAAAAACCATTGCGCCCGATTCCAGTAAACTTTCGGCAATGGCGTAACCGATTCCTTTTGTGCCGCCGGTGACAACGGCGATTTTATTTTCTAAATTCATCGTTTATAAGTTTTTACAGCCAGAAAATTATTTTTCTCAATATTCGTTTCGTCGAGACGCTTCTGATATTTAATTTTCGGCGAATTTTTTCGTAAAATTTCCTTCCACAAAATGGTCACGCTTCCGTCCGAATCTTTGCGGACAATACGAAAAGCGACGGTTACGTCGCGTCTTTTATCGAAAGCGAATTCGTTATAGGCGACACCTTCGACGGCGCGAAAATATTTTCCGTCATAAGCGATTGAGCGCAAAACATACGTCGTATTTTCGACCGCGTAAAAACCGCGCCGATACTGAAAACCGTCGCTAAAAACCCCTTCCGATAACTGCCGATCAATAAC
>JACCRD010000122.1 GCA_013813755.1 Acidobacteriota bacterium
GTCCCGGAAGATTTAAATACTCACATCGTGCGTTTCGATTTTAACCTTAATTCGAATCAAACTCTGTTTGCGCGGGCGAACAAACAACACGACACGAGACTTCGGGCGCCGGCTTTCCCGGATACGCCCGCGCCGGAAGTCTGGAATCACAATACAGGCGTGGCGGTGGGTCATAACTGGATTATCGGCAGTAACAAAGTCAACAGCTTCCGCTACGGTCTAACCCGTCAGGCGTTTACAGCGGGCGGCGATGCCAACGAAAATTCGATCAATTTTCGTTTTGTTTTTCAGCCTTTTAACTACACATACGGTTTTAGCCGGGTCACTCCGGTGCATAATTTCACCGACGATTTTACGTGGACAATCAAAGAACACACTGTTCAATTCGGCGGAAACATTCGCATTATTCGCAATAAACGCAGTGATTTGTCGGACGCTTTCGATACCGCGATTGTTAACCCTTCGTTTTATTCGCAGTCGGGTCGCTCTCTTTTAACGCCGCTTAATACCGCGGCAAATCCGATTCAAACTTCAAACTTAAATTACCAAGCCGCCGCCGCCGCTTTAGTCGGACGTTATTCGCAATATTCGGCAAATTATAACTTTGACGTCGAAGGCAACGTTTTACCGGCGGGATCGCCAATCAATCGCAATTTTGCGACTGAAGAATATGATCTTTATGTTCAGGATTCGTGGAAAATGCGTCAGAATCTGACGTTAAACTATGGCGTTCGGTACGCTTTGAGCCGTCCGGTTTATGAAAAAGATGGTTATCAAATTCGTCCGAACATTCCGCTTGGCGATTATTTTGAAGCCCGCCGCGCTTCCGCTGCAAACGGAGTGCCTTATAACGAGTTGATTAATTTTGAAACTGCCGGACCGAGTTATAACAAACCCGGTTTTTACGATATGGACAAGAATAACTTCCAGCCGCGCGTTTCGGTCGCGTGGTCGCCAAAATTCAAAAAAGGCTTTCTGGGAGCGCTGTTCGGCAAAGACAACGAATCGGTTTTTCGCGGCGGTTTTGCGATGACCAATGATTATTTCGGTCAGCAGCTGGCTGTCACTTTTAACAACCTAAGTTCGCTCGGCTTCAAAGTCGAGCAAGCCGTTTCCGCCAACACGCACAACGTGACATCTAATCAGGGACCGCTGTTTACCGGTCCGGGACAGACTGTCAGAAATTTTTCAAGAATCGCCACGCCGCCCGCGAATCGTTTTTCGACTCCAGCGGATCAGGCGGAACGTATCGAATCATCGCTTGATTCAACGCTCATTTCGCCGACTCATTACAATTGGAGCTTAACCTATGGCAGAAAACTTCCGAAAGGATTGTATGTCGAAGCCTCTTACGTCGGACGCAAAGCGCGCAATTTGCTGGTTACGCGCGACATTATGGCGTTCAACAATTTAGTTGACCCAAAATCAGGAATGGATTGGTATACGGCTGCCGGACAAATTTACGACCTTTACTATGGCGGCGCGACGATTAATCAAGTTACTCCGATTCCATATTTTGAAAATTTATTTCCCGGTCTTGCTACTTCGTCGATGAGTGCAACACAAGCGGTTTTCAACTTAAATGCGAGAAGCGCATTTGGGGACTGGACATATTTGCAAACTCTGCTTGATGACGAAGGCTCAACGCCGAATTTATTTGTTCAGCCGCAATATGCCGCGTTCTCAGCGTTCAGCACCGTTGGCAGATCAGATTACCACGGCGGTAACCTCTCGGTTCGGCAGCGTCTCGGAAATAGTTTCACGTTTGATTTGAACTACACCTTTGCCAAATCAATGGATGACGCATCAGGCTTGCAAACCTCCGGCACTTACGGTTCAGCTTTTGTTTTAAATTCACTGCGGCAGCAGGACAACTATGCGCTGTCAGATTTCGACGTGCGTCATAACGTTAATGCTAACGCTATTTGGCAGATGCCGTTTGGCAGAAATCGCCGTTACCTGAACGGTATCAACAAATACGCAAACGCAATTTTGGGCGGTTGGCAGCTCGGCGGAATTTACCGCTGGAATACCGGAAATCCTTTTAACAATTTGATTGATTTAAGCGGCTGGGCGACGAACTGGAATATTCGTTCCAACGTGGTCAGAACAAGACCGATTCAAACCAAAATTGACCGCAATACGCGCACCGCGTTCGGCAACTTGACGCCAAATACGACAGAAGCGGCAAAAGCGTTAATCGCGTCGATTCGTCCGGCGCGTCCGGGCGAAACCGGCGACCGCAACGTCTTTTTTGGTTCAAGTTACTCAGCGCTCGATATGAATTTGGTGAAAAATTTCACGATGCCATGGAACGAAAATCACAAACTCGAATTTCGTTGGGAAGTGTTTAATGTGTTCAACAAACAGTACTTTGACGAAGGATCATTCTCGGCACAAAGTATCACGCCGGGACTCCCCGCTTCAACGAGTGAATTCACCGAAGGAACAGCGCAGTTCACCGCCATCCAGGGCGCGCCGCGCCGAATGCAGTTCGGGCTGCGTTACTCGTTCTAAAACCGGGTTTAGAAATCAACAGCAAAAAGGCTGAAGCGTTCTGCTTCAGCCTTTTTTATTTCAACATTCAATTAAAGGTTAATGATTTTTACCCGTTTTTGGAGAATAAATTTACTCTTCCGTAAAATAATCCGAATCAATTCGTTTTATCTCATAAGTAGTGGCAACCGACACGCCGACATTATAATCAATCATCATTTCGGCAAGTTCTTCGCCATCAATTAAAATTATTTTGCTGTCAATCATCGCCACGTATTCACGCGCTTCTTTCGTAAAATCTGAAGTCGTAATAAAAACACCTTTGCGCGCTCTTTTTCCCTGTAAAGCTCCGGCAAATTTTTGAATTTCGGGACGGCTGACATTTCCCTCCCAACGCTTTGCCTGCAGGTAAATCACATCTAAGCCCAAACGGTCTTCATTGATTATTCCGTCAATTCCGCCGTCGCCGCTTCTGCCGACGGCTTGTCCGGCTTCCTGCAAAGTTCCGCCGTAACCCATTTTGACAAG
>JACCRD010000132.1 GCA_013813755.1 Acidobacteriota bacterium
CCGTTTGATAAATCCTCGAAACATTTGTAACAAACGATGTGTTCATCATTTATCACTCGCCAAATGTTGAATTCTTTATATAATTTTCCTTTCATCTTTAATCCATTTGTCTTAACCGCAATCTCAACGCCTGCAATTTAATAAATCCTTCCGCGTCCGTCTGGTCGTATGCGCCCGCGTCGTCTTCAAAGGTTACGACGCGCTCTTTGTAAAGCGAATAGGGCGAACGTCTGCCCGTTACCGTGACGTTGCCTTTGTATAATTTCAAGCGCACGTCGCCGGAAACATTTGTTTGCGTCTGGTCAATCATCGAACGCAAAATCTCGAATTCCGGCGCGAACCAGAAGCCGTAATAAATTGATTCGGCAAATTTCGTCGAAAGCGAATCGCGCAGCCGCCCGACTTCGCGGTCGAGCGTGATTGATTCCAGCGCTCGGTGCGCCGCCTGCAAAATCGTTACGCCCGGCGTTTCGTAAACTCCGCGCGATTTCATTCCGACAAAACGATTTTCCACCAAATCGACGCGCCCGATGCCGTGTTCGCCGCCGATGAAATTCAAAGTCGAAAGCAAATCGACCGCGCCGTAAGTTTCGCCGTTTATCGCTGTCGGCTCGCCTTTTTCAAAGGTCAGCGTGATTTCTTCGGCTTTGTCTTTCGCCGTTTCGAGCGATTTTGTCAGCAGAAAAATATCTTCCGGCGGCGCAGTCCAGGGATTTTCCAAAATTCCGCCTTCGTAGGAAATGTGCATCAGATTTCTGTCGGTCGAATACGGTTTTTCGTGGGTCGCCGTTACGTTTATCTTGTGTTTGGCGCAATACGCAATCAAATCGGCGCGTCCTTTAAACTCCCACTCGCGCCACGGCGCAATTACTTTCACGTCCGGTTTCAGCGCGTAATAAGTTAATTCAAATCTAACCTGGTCATTGCCTTTGCCCGTCGCGCCGTGCGCCACTGCGTCCGCGCCTTCTTTAATCGCAATTTCAATTTGTCCTTTAGCAATCACAGGGCGCGCTAAACTCGTTCCGAGCAAATAAACGCCTTCATACAGCGCGTTGGCTTTAACGGCTGTCCAGACATATTCTTTGACGAATTCCTCGCGCAAATCTTCGACATAAAGTTTCGACGCGCCCGTCGCTTTCGCTTTTTCTTCCAAGCCAGATAGCTCTTCGCCTTGTCCGACATCGGCGCAAAAGCAAATTACCTCGCAGTCGTATTTTTCTTTGATCCACAGCAGCATCGCCGATGTGTCGAGTCCGCCCGAATATGCGAGAACTACTTTGTTGATTTCTTTTTTCATTTTTTTGTATTGAGCAGTCGGCAGTCAGTAATCAGTAGTCGGCAGAAAAAAATTGTTAACAGATGCTTCCTGAAGTATTAAGAAACTTTAAAATACAAATCTTCCTCTCACCGCTCACTTCCGACTGCTCACTTCTCAAAGATTTCCCAAACCTTTTTCAGAACCGCTTTTTGTTCTTTATGATTGCGGACGGCAATAAAAATCGTGTCGTCGCCGGCAATCGTGCCGACGATTTCTTCAAGTCTTTCGCGGTCAATTTTGACACACGCCGCCGAAGCCAGCCCTGCTTCGCACTTTGCAACGATTAAATTTTCGCCCGCAGTTTCCAGTGTTTGTAGTCCGAAATTCTCATTTGTCTCTTTTTG
Source organism: Acidobacteriota bacterium (assembly GCA_013813755.1). Classification (GTDB taxonomy): domain Bacteria; phylum Acidobacteriota; class Blastocatellia; order Pyrinomonadales; family Pyrinomonadaceae. The sequence goes on from JACCRD010000132.1 coordinate 1,663, forward strand.
CGGAATTGCATAAAATCCATTTGCCTTGACAATTCCAAGCTCATCTAAATCGCGCGAAACGCTCGATTGGGTAACGGAAAAACCAGCGTTCAACAACAATTCAGCAAGTTCGTCTTGAGTGCCGATATTCTGCGATTGAATGAAATTACAAATTGTTTGCTGCCGCTTTTCTTTAATCATTTTTAATTCAAAAACGAATAGGTGCTATTTGCATTTAATAAACATTATGCATTAAAATTGCATAATTACTGCATAGATGCATAGCTTAAAAATAGAGTTGGAAAATGTCAAATGAATCAATCAAATAATTTGTGGGGCGGAAGATTTACGGGCAAGACGGACGCCAAATTTGTGGAATTCAATCGTTCATACGGGTTTGATTACAGATTGTTTGCGGCAGACGTTCGAGGCAGCGCGGCGCATTGCGAAGGTTTGCGCCGCGCTGGAATTTTAACCGAAAGAGAAGCCGCCGCAATCAAAAATGGATTGCAAACTGTTTTAGAAAAAAGCGCTCGATCAAAAGAATTTCTCGCTGATCCGGCGGTTGAAGACGTGCATTCTTTTATCGAATCGCGCCTCGTCGAAATCATCGGCGACACGGGACGAAAACTTCACACGGGCAGAAGCCGCAACGATCAGGTGGCGACGGCTTTGCGTATCTGGCTGCGGGAAGAAATTGATGAAATGACGTCTGATTTGCAAAATGCGCAAAAAGCATTGCTTGATTTGGCGGAAAAACATCAAACGGCGATTTTGCCCGGTTACACGCATCTGCAGCGCGCCCAACCCGTTTTATTTGCTCATTGGTGTCTGGCTTATTTCGAGATGCTCAAAAGAGATGCGGCGCGGCTCTCTGAAGTTCGCGGGCGGATCAATGTTCTGCCGCTCGGTGCCGGCGCGCTTGCCGGGACTTCGTTTCCGATTGACCGTGAAGGCGTCGCGCGTGATTTAGGATTTGCGGCAGTTACGGAAAACAGCCTCGATGCGGTGAGCGACCGCGATTTTGCCGCCGAATTTGTCCACGCCGCGTCTCTGATTATGGTGCATCTTTCGCGTCTCGCCGAAGACATTATCCTTTACACGACCATCGAGTTTGGATTTTTCGAATTGAGCGACTCGGTTTCGACCGGTTCGAGCCTGATGCCGCAAAAGAAAAATCCTGATTCGATGGAACTCGTGCGCGGCAAAT
>JACCRD010000133.1 GCA_013813755.1 Acidobacteriota bacterium
CACAAACTGACGCGGAATTAAAAGTCGCCCGAAGGCTTGCTAAAATTACCAACTTCGCTATCGCCTACGCCGTTGAAGCGTATGGCTTGTCGCAGAGAGTTGGCATTTCGCGCAACGAAGCCAAAAAAGTGATCGATGATTATTACGAAACTTACAAGGGCGTGAAAACATTTATGGAGGAAACGCCGAAAGTCGCTCGTGAGCAAGGCTACGTTTCTTCAATCTTCGGCAGACGCCGCCCGATTCCCGCCATCAACGACAAAAATCACAGCGCCCGCTCACGCGCCGAGCGCGAGGCGATCAATATGCCGATCCAGGGAACCGCCAGCGATATTGTCAAGATGGCGATGCTCAAAGTGGACAGTGCCCTGCGCCGCGAAAACTTGAAAACGCGAATGATTATGCAGGTTCACGACGAACTTCTGCTTGAATCACCCGATGACGAAGTTGAAAAAGTGATGCCGATTATCAAACGGGAAATGGAAGAAGTCGTCAAACTGGACGTTCCTTTAATTACCGAAATCGGCGCGGGTGTTAACTGGATGACCGCGAAATAGAAAATTGAGAAAAGAATCTTTATCGAGAAGAGGAAACAAATGAGCGAACTTTCCAGATTCGGCGTCAGCGTCGAAGATGAACTTTTACAAAGCTTCGATCAACTTATTGCCGGTCAGGGTTATGCCAACCGTTCGGAAGCCCTGCGAGATTTGATGCGCGACGCGCTCGTTAAATCGAAGGTTGAAGAATCGGCTGAAACCGGCGAAGTTTTGGGAAGTTTAACACTTGTTTATGACCATCACGCCAACGATCTGACCGAAAAAATGAATAATCTGCAGCACGATTTTCATAATTTTATCGTCTCCGTGCTGCACGTCCATATCAGCCACGACGATTGTATGGAAGTAATTGTTCTGCGCGGTCAGGCGCCCGAAGTTCGCACACTGGCTGACGCGCTTCTAAGTTTGAAGGGCGTTAAGCATGGCAGATTATTCGTTACTTTACCGACCCGAAAAATTGTCGAACACAAACACTCTCATTCGTGAATATCCGACACAATTTATAAATGAAAAGCAAAAACTTCAACAGCATCGTAAACATTTGTGAACAGATTTGCCGAGTTAATCAATCTATATGGAAGCATTTGCCGTCAATGCTGTTCGTTTGGCTCTTGATCGGGACAGTTTGGAGCAGCGCCGCGACGGCACAAACCCAACAGCGTGTTTATATAACCAATCAGCGCCTAAACACCGTCACGGTGCTCGACACGGCGACCAACAAAGTGATTGCTACTATCCCGGTTGGAGTTCAACCATACAGAGTAGCATTCACGCCCGACGGCACCCGCGCCTATGTGACGAATGCCGGTTCAAATAATGTCTCGGTGATTGACACGGCAACCAACACCGTAATTGCAACTATTGGTGTCGAGAGAAGCCCGCTTGATGTAGCGATTACTCTCGACGGCACTCGCGCCTACGTGACGAATGGTGACTCCAACCGCGTCTCGGTAATCAACCTGGCGACTAACACTGTGATTAACTCGATTCCGGTTGGGACTACTCCTCGGGGAATAACAATTTCTCCTGACGGAAAACGTGCTTATGTCGCGAATTCGGACTCCGACAATGTTACGGTGATCGACACGACGAACAACAACGTAATTTCAACCGTTTCGGTTGGCGATTTCCCCGTCGCGATAGCGATTACTCCCGATAATGCCCGCGCTTATGTTACAGATTATCTTTCTAACACGGTCTCGGTCATCAACACGGCGACCAATACCGTGATTGCCACCATTCCGGTTGGAGATGGTCCCGAGTTGGTGGCGATCACACCCGACGGCACTCGAGCCTATGTGCCGAATATCAAATCCCGCAATGTATCAGTAATTAACACGGCAACTAATACCGTGATTACAAATATAACTACCGGTGATGGTCCGTTTGGGGTAGTGATTACTTCTGACGGCACGCGCGCCTATGTGACAAATTATTTCTCAAACAACGTTTCGGTAATCGACACGGCATCCAACACCGTGATTGCTACTGTACCAGGCATTGAATTTCCTTTTGGAATAGCAATTACGCCAAGCGCGCCAAAGATTGTTCCAACAATTACATCCGTCAGCCCAAACAGTCGCGCAACCGGCAGCGGCGCCTTTGAGCTCGTCGTGACCGGCAGCAATTTTCTCACCAATTCGATTGTTCGCTGGAACGGACAGGACAGAGCGACGACTTTTGTTTCCGGCACCGAATTGCGAGTGCAGATTCCTGCTTCCGATATCGTGACCGCCGGTCAATACGCGGTCACGGTTTTCAGTCCCGCGCCGGGCGGCGGATTGTCGAACGCGATCAACTTCACGGTTTTTAGTTGTACATACGCGCTGAACCCGACTTCGCAGAATTTTACAGCAACAGGCGGCACAGGCGCGACGAATGTGGTAACGGCGAGCAGTTGCACGTGGACAGCGACGAGCGGCGCTTCGTGGATTACGATCACGACAGGAGCGACCGGCAGCGGAAACGGAACTGTAACATTCTCTGTTGCGGCAAATACAGGAGTTGAAAGATCAGGAACAGTCACGATTGGCGGACAAGTCTTTTTCGTTTCTCAAGCGGCAGGTTCCATTTCCACGCCGCGCCGCACACTCTTTGATTTTGACGGTGACGGACGCGCCGACGTTTCCGTTTTTCGACCGTCGGACGGCGTGTGGTATCTGCTGAATTCCTCAACTGGCTTTACGGCTTCGCAGTTTGGCGTCTCAACCGATAAATTAACTCCGGCTGATTTCGACGGCGACGGAAAAACAGATATTGCCGTGTATCGTGATGGCACGTGGTTTATCCAGAGAAGCGGCGCGGGCTTTATCGGCATCGCTTTCGGAGCGGCGACAGACATTCCCGTGCCGGCGGATTTCACCGGTGACGGACGCGCCGAAATTGCGATGTTTCGACCGTCAAACGGCGGTTGGTATATGTTTAATCTGGTAAATAATCAAGTGTCTTCAGTGCAGTTCGGGCAGACGGGCGACGTTCCGGTCGC
>JACCRD010000134.1 GCA_013813755.1 Acidobacteriota bacterium
TTGTCGAACAGCCCGTCAAGAATGTTTTGATTCAAATTGGCTGGCAGGGTCCTTCGGTCGGCAAAGACGACGCGGCGACTTACGCGGCAGACATTTTTTCATACATTCTGGCGCAGCCCGATTCGCGTTTTCAGCGCAGCCTGGTTGATTCAGGGTTAGCCGCCGGAGTGGACATCGGATATCTGACGCAGAGAAACGTCGGACCAATTATTTTGACTTTGATCACCACGCCTGACAAGGCGAAAGCCGCGCTTAAAACCGCTTACGCCGAAATCGCACAGTTTGATAAACCGGACTATTTCACCAATGAAGAACTAGAAAACGCCAAGACGATTCTCGAATCCAGAGATTTGTTTGACCGCGAAAAACTCAGCGATTACGCGCACACACTCGGTTTTTGGTGGAGTTCAACCGGAATCGAATATTTTCGAGGATATTACAAAAATCTGCGGGCGATTTCCCGCGCCGATACGAATCGTTACGTCAAAACTTATATTCAGGGCAAGCCGCACGTCGGCATCGCCCTCATTTCAGCGGACGCGCAAACCCAGGCTAAAATCACGCCTGAAGATTTAATAGGAAAATAACTTTATGAGAGTGGTAAGTGGTAAGTGGTTAGCGGTTAGTGAATTTGTTTTACTGACATTTGTTTTTTTAACTTTTATATCGTCAAGCTTTGCTCAAACGAATAAAAAGCCGAGTATTGCCGATCAGGCGGCTTTGGTTTCGGAATTTGACGTGAACGGCTTAAAGGTTCTCGTCAAACGCCGCGTCAATTCGCCGACGGTCGCCGCAGGACTTTTTATCCGTGGCGGGGCACGCAACATCACAGCTAAAAATGCCGGAATCGAAAGTTTTATGCTTGAAGTCGCCACTGAAGGCAGCAAGAATTTTTCGCGTGAGACCTTGCGGCGCGAACTTGCGCGGACGGGAAGTAGCGTCGGTTCGAGCGCAATTAATGATTACAGCGTTTTGAGTTTGGCTTCCACGAGACAAAATTTTGACCGTTCGTGGAATGTTTTTACGGACATCGCGCTGAACCCGACGTTTGCTGCCAGCGATATTGAACAGGCGCGGCAGAGAATCGCCACCGGTTTGCGGGAACAGGAAACGGACAACGATAATTTTTTGCAGGTTTTGCAGGACCGCATAATTTACGCGAAACATCCATATGCCAATTCGGTCACTGGAACTCTCGAGACAATTAACAGCTTTACCGCCAAAGATTTAGCCGATTATCATCAAAAGCTGATGCAGACTTCGCGCCTTCTGCTCGTTGTCGTCGGCGACATCGACGCGAAGGAATTGCAAGCCAAAGTTGCCGCGACGCTTGGTAAACTGCCGCGCGGCGATTATAAAGAACAGCCATACCCGGCGCTTGATTTTTCCAAACCGACCGTCGATGTTACCACCCGCACTCTGCCGACCAATTACGTGCAGGGCGTTTTTAACGCGCCGTCCTTAAACAGTCGTGATTATTCGGCGATGCGAGTCGCCGTCGGAATTTTGCAGAGCCGCGTCAATGAAGAAGTCCGCAACAAACGGCAACTTTCCTACGCGCCGAATGCGGAACTTGAATCTTTCGCCGCGAATACGGCAAACATTTACGTGACGGCGGTGGACGCGAATCAAGCTGTCGGCGTGATGCTCAATGAAATAAATAATTTGAAAACCCGGACGATTCTGCCCGAAGTAATTTCCAGCATTGCCGGACATTTTCTGACGACTTATTATCAGGGGCAGGAAACAAATCGGGCGCAAGCCGCCGAACTTGCCAAATACGAATTGATCGGTGGTGGCTGGCGAAATTCGTTTAATTTTTTAGATAAAGTTCTTGACGTAAAACCTGAAGACGTGCAGACGGTTTCAAAAAATTATATGAAAAACCTTCGTTTCGTCGTCATCGGTGATCCGCTTGCCATTGATAAAAATATTTTCCTGCAAAATTAAATATGCTTGAGAAAAGGTAAAAAAGGCGGGAAGAATTTATAAATTCTTCCCGCCTTTTTTTTACGCATTCTATTGAGAATCCTTAACTCTTCTGTTTTTCTCCAAAGGCGCTACAGGTTTTGGTTCCTCAGGTTTTTCCTCTTGATTTTTTGGTTCAGTGCGCGTCTTTTCACGCTTCGGCGGCGGTTCGGGGCGCGGCGATTCAGCTTCATTGACCGGCGGCAATTGCCTGCGTTCGTTGCGTTCCCGTCGCTGCGGCGTTTCTTCAGATGGCGGCGGCTGTCTTTCAGGCGTGTTTTCGCGCGGTCTTCTAGCGGGCGGCGATCCTTGATTTCTATTTTCGACAGAATTTTCGCCCTTTGAACGCGGTTCGAGTTCGTTGACCGGAGTTCTTCTCGGACGCGGCGTTTGCCTCGTTTCCTCTGAATTTTCTGCTGAAATAGAAACTGAACGCGACGGACGTCTTACCGCACCAGTATTACGTATTTCAGATTCAGTTTTCGTTCCTCCAGTTTCAACAGCCGGAATTCTTTCAAGCGGCATCCGTTCGCCCTGCACACGCGCTTTACGCAAATTTTCGTCAAGCGGCACACCGATTATTCTGTCGGTCACGCCTGTTCTGGCACGAAGCTCAGTCTTTTCCAACTTTGGAGTTTCCGCCCGAATTTCTCTGCTGATTCTTCCGCTTAAATCTTTATAATTCGGAAGCCTCAGCGAATCCGTTTCCAGCGTCGGCGATTTTAACAAAACTTTTTTAGCCACCTCAAGCGGCGCAGGACGAAAATTTTTAGTCTGAATGCCGAATTCATTGATCGGAATACCGATTACTCCACGCACCGGAAC
>JACCRD010000145.1 GCA_013813755.1 Acidobacteriota bacterium
CGAGTTACTTCTAATCTGCTCTAGGCGGAAGCCGGTGAAAATTTCGGCGTTTGGCGCATTTTTGTCTTTTGCTCGAAAGCGTAAGTGATTTTGAGCAGTTGCGGTTCGGTAAAGGCGCGTCCGAAAAAGGCGATGCCAACGGGCAGATTATCCGCGAAACCTGCGGGAACGGTAATATAAGGATAGCCCGCGACCGCCGCCATCGACCATGTTCCGCCCACTGCCGGCGAAACAATCCCGTCAAGCCTGTTTTTCACTACAACAGCATCAATGCCATCTTCCCGCGATAACCTTTTTACTTTTTGCAGAGCTTGCAAATAAGCGCTTTCGGTCAAATCACCTTTACTTTGCGATTGCAGAAAAAGTTCCTGCCCGAAAAGCGGCATCTCGCGCTCTTTATTTTCTTCGTTAAATTTAATTAAATCGGCGAGCGTCTTATACGGCGAACGCCTTCCGGCAAGATATTTATTAAGATCGTTTTTGAATTCGTAGAGCAAAATCTGCAATCGGTCGTCACCCGTTTTACTAAAATCTTCGGAGAAAGTTACGTCAATTAAAGTTGCGCCGCTTGTCTTTAAAACTTCAAAATGCGATTCCATCATCGCCTTGACCACAGCGTTATTCCCTAGAAACTGACGCGCGACACCAATCCTCGCGCCGCGCAATCCGTTGGGGTCGAGAAATTTTGTATAATCCTTCTCGCCCTTTCTGCTCTCGTTGGTTGTCAGGTCGCGTTTGTCACGCCCGACCATCGCGCCGAGCAGGATCGCCGCGTCCGAAACAGTTCGCGTCATCGGTCCGGCGGTGTCCTGCGTGTGCGCGATTGGAATGATTCCGCTTCTGGAAATTAATCCGAGTGTCGGCTTAATGCCGACGACGCCGTTTCTTGTCGCCGGACAAATAATCGAGCCGTTTGTTTCCGTGCCGACGCTGACCGCCGCAAGGTTAGCGGAAATCGCCACGCCCGAACCCGCCGACGAACCGCACGGATTCTTATCTAGAATATACGGATTGTTCGTCTGCCCGCCGCGTCCCGACCAACCGCTGATGGATTTTGTCGAGCGAAAATTCGCCCACTCAGACAAGTTCGTTTTGCCCAGAATTACCGCGCCCGCTTTGCGCAATTTTTCGACGATAAAAGCGTCACGCTCCGGCACAGGCGCATCAACCAGAGCGAAACTCCCGGCGGTGGTTTTCATCCGGTCGGCAGTGTCGATGTTGTCTTTAATCAAAACGGGAATGCCGTGCAGCATCGAACGCACTTTGCCGCGCTTGCGCTCTTTGTCCAATTCTTCGGCGATCTTCAAGGCATCAGGGTTGGTCTCAATAACCGAGCGCAGCTTCGGGTCAATTTCCCTGATTCTTTCAAGATACATTTCGGCGAGCCTACGGGCGGAAAGCTCGCCCGATTTCATACGGGCTTGCAATCGGGCAATCGTGATTTCGTTTAACTCAGCGTACGGCTCGGCAAAAGCGATGGCATCAGCCTTTACGTTTTTCATTAGTCCCAATGCGGCTAACCCAGCTGCGCCCGCCTGCAAAAATTCGCGGCGACTTTGTTTTTCTCGGCTCATAATTTTCTGAAAATTTCCCGACAGATTTATGCGTTTCTTAATTTTATAACCGATTCTCGCGCCGCCGCGCAACTCTCTTGCAAAATATGCGAAATATTGCTTTTAATGAAGAAATCCATAATTTTGTAAAAATATATGTTTATAAAGATTTTTTATCAAATGATTTAATGCCGTTGTCTTCACAAAAATAATTATCTGATTATTAACAAGAGACTTGATAGACATAAAACAAACAGCGAGCACTTTGGCTTTATATTTGCTTGTTTTTGTCGTAATAATCTGTCTATTCAATGAAGAAAGCTACTTAACATTAACGGAGGATCCCTATGTTCAAAATAAACGTCGATTGTTTTACAAAGGTTTTTTTGTCGGTAATGCTTGTTCTGTTAGGCATCACCACGGTAATCGCACAGGAAGGTTCGGCAACCCTCAGAGGCGAAGTGCTTGACCCGAGCGGAGCGGTCGTTCCCGGCGCTACAGTTTCAATCGTCAATCAGGAAACGGGTCTTAATCGGCGCTCAGTTACGACCAGCGATTCCGGTGATTATGTTTTCGCTGCTCTGACGCCGGGTTTGTATCGTATTACGGTCGAAGCCTCCGGTTTTAAAAAATCGGTTAAAGAAGATGT
>JACCRD010000156.1 GCA_013813755.1 Acidobacteriota bacterium
TCGTTTCGACGCGACTGCTTATTATTACCGTCTCAAAGATTTCATTTATTTCGCGTTTGCCGACCTCGACGGCGACGGTATTATCGACCGCGAAGACGGTTTACCGCTCTCGTTTTATTCGCAGGGCGACAGTCGCTACGTCGGCGCGGAAGTCAATTTCGACACTGACATAAATAAATACGTCAATTTTTTCTTTTCCGCCGACGTGGTTCGCGCTAAATTGACGAGCGAAGATTTGAATTTGCCGCGCATTCCGCCGAGCCGCGCAAGAATCGGCGTCGATTTAAAATACAAAAACTTGAGCGTCAGACCGGAAGCGGTTTTTGCGAGTGAGCAGAATCGGCTTTACCCGCTCGAAACACGGACAGCGGGTTACGGATTGTTCAACGTCGCGGCTTCATACATCATCGGACGCGACCATTACGCGCACATTTTCGGCGTGAATGCTTATAATTTAACAAACAAGGAATATCGAAATCATCTGTCGTTTATCAAAGAACTCGCGCCGGAAATCGGGCGCGGAGTTCGATTTTCATATACAGTCAGATTCTTCTAAAGGTTTTTTCGTACCAATTTGAAAAAGGGTAAATCACTGGATTTACCCTTTTCTGTTTTTCTTAAAATTTTTTTCAAATAATTTTTCGGCGAAATCAATAATCGTCTGATTATGATAAAGAATGATTTATGAAGTGGTCTGCTCGGCGCCATTTGACATATTATCCGTTATTCGCTCAATACTTGCGCCGAGTTTGCCGAGTTTTCTGACGATTCTTTCATAACCGCGGTCGATGTGATAAACGCGGTCGATCAATGTTTCGCCTTCCGCCGCGAGCGCCGCCAAAACCAGGGATGCCGAAGCGCGTAAATCTGATGCTTGAACCGGCGCGCCCATCAGATTTGATTTGCCGCGAACGACTGCCGTGTTTCCCGAAATTTGAATGTCCGCACCCAACCGAACAAGTTCCGAAGCGTGCATAAAACGATTTTCGAAAATCGTTTCGACAATGGTTGACGCGCCCTCAGCTTGCGTCATCAAAGTCATATACTGCGCCTGCATATCGGTCGGAAAAGCCGGATGCGGTTCGGTAGTCACATCTTTTGAACGCAAATTTTTGCCCGGACATCTGACGAGCAAAGTGCTTTCATCCGTTTCTATGATTTCAACATTCGTCTCACGCAATTTTTCGATTACGGCTGTGAGATGTTTCGGCTGACAGTTTTCGATGGTGAGTTCGCCGCCGGTGATTGCCGCCGCGACAATAAAAGTTGCGGTTTCGATACGGTCGGGAATAATTGTGTGTTCGGCTTCGCCCAAACTCTCGACGCCTTCAATTTCAATTTTGGAAGTTCCCGCGCCGGTAATTTCCGCGCCCATTTTATTCAAAAGCTCAGCTAAATCTTCGATTTCTGGCTCACGCGCCGCATTGTGAATCGTCGTTTTACCCTTTGCCAGAACTGCCGCCATCATTACATTTTCAGTTCCTGTGACACTCACTTTTTCAAAAAAAGTTTCCGCTCCAATCAATCTGCCTTTCGGCGCGCGCGCCACTACATTGCCCGCTTCCAAAGAAACAATCGCGCCGAGTTGCTCAAACGCTTTCAGATGAAGATCAATCGGACGAGTCCCGATCGCGCAGCCGCCCGGCAGAGAAACTTTCGCCTGCCCGAATCGCCCAAGCAGCGGACCGAGCGCTAGAACGCTTGCCCGCATTGTTTTAACGAGTTCGTATGGGGCTTCAAAAATTTCAATATTGGCGGCGCTAACCTTTTGCGTGTGCAGTTCGGGCGTTAAAACCGTCGCGCCTAAATCTTCGAGCAGACGGCGCTGGGTAATTAAATCCTTGACATATGGAACATTGTGCAACGTGACGGTTTCAGCGGTTAAAAGCGTCGCCGCCAGGCACGGCAGAGCCGAGTTTTTCGCGCCGCTAATTTCTACCGTTCCATTAAGCGGTTTTCCGCCGCGAATCAAAAATTTATCCATTTTTATATTTTGCGAATGATGAAAAAGATTTCTTCACTTTTGACAATCAAAAGCGCTGACCACAAGTTATTCTTATAGAAAGCAAAAGCAAATGTTATCACGGTTCGTTGAAGAATTAAAATTCGCGTTGGACACTTTTTTAACTAAAATCTGTCTTTTCTCACCTGAATTAAATCATTTATTTTGATCGTAAAGATATAAACCCAGTCCAAACTTCGCGCTGGCGCGGCGCAGAGCCATCGACTCCGCGTTACTCGAAGAATCTCCATATGTTTCGTGAGTTTCATCTTCCTGTCCGGTTGCTTCACGATAGACGACGCCTTCGAGACAGGGAATCGAAAGGCGAACGATCATAATCAGCTTGCCGCCGACCGAAGTCATCGAACGAATTTCGTAGTTCCAGCCCGAAGCGTAATGGTCAAGATATTTGATCGCGTCGTGCCAGGCGATGTACTGAATTTCCTTGCCACCCTGTTTGCGCGAACGAAGATGTCTTTTGGCGACGGGCTTGGATAAATCCTGCACGATTTCGCGGATTGAACGAACTTCTGAAAGATTTATTTCAGTTTCAATTTTATCTGCTGCATTATTGATTTCACTTTTTTCCGGCATTTTCTTTCCTCTTTATTTTTTATAGATCAATAAGATTAATGCTTTTTTAAACCCCTGGTAAACATATATAAACACTGATCAGAAATTATTGAGAAATTATATTTTATCTTTTTCATTCAGCAATCTGTGTTTATTTGTGGCAAATAAATCTTATAAAATAATTCTATCAAACAACTAAACCGTCAAAGCTTCGCGGTATTCGCCCCAAACTTTGCGTAGCTGATGCGATATTTCACCGACGGTGACATCCACTTCGACCGCTTGGAGAATTCGCGGCAAAAGGTTCTCCGTGCCGCGAGCTGCTTCTTCGAGTTTCGCTAAAGCATTGTCGGCTTTCGCTCTGTCGCGTTTTGCGCGGACAGCTTGGAGGCGCTCGATTTGGTTACGTTCGATTTTCGGGTCAACTCTCAAAATTGGAATCGTTTCTGTTTCTGTGGTTTGAAATTGATTGACGCCGACGACGATTTCCGTTTTTTCTTCGAGCGCTTTTTGGTAAGTATAAGCCGCTTCCTGGATTTCGCGCTGCACGTAACCCGTTTCGATAGCGCGGAGCATTCCGCCTAAATTGTCAATTTTTTCGATGTATTCGACAGCTTTCTCTTCTAATTGATTGGTTAATTCTTCAATCGCGTAGCTTCCGGCAAACGGATCAACCGTATCGGCAACACCGGATTCATACGCGACAACCTGCTGCGTTCGCAGAGCGATTCGAGCGGCGTTTTCGGTCGGCAACGAAAGAGCTTCGTCCATCGAATTAGTGTGCAGACTTTGCGTTCCGCCAAGCACGGCGGCGAGCGCCTGAATCGTCGTGCGCACAACATTTACTTCCGGCTGTTGCGCCGTCAGAGTCGAACCGGCGGTTTGCGTATGAAACCGCAACATCATTGATTTGGGATTTTTCGCGCCGAATCTTTCTCTCATTATTTTCGCCCACAAACGACGCGCCGCCCGAAATTTAGCAATTTCTTCGAGCAGATTGTTGTGCGAATTAAAGAAAAAAGACAGGCGCGGCGCAAAGTCATCAACTTTTAGACCGACGGCAACGGCTGATTCGACATAGCAAATTGCGTCCGCCAGTGTAAAGGCGATTTCCTGTGCCGCGGTCGAACCGGCTTCGCGGATGTGATAACCGGAAATCGAAATCGTGTTCCACATCGGGACTTCAGCGGCACAAAATGCGAAAGTGTCGGTGATTAATCTCAAGCTTGGTTTTGGCGGGTAAATATAAGTTCCGCGCGCGATATACTCTTTCAAAATATCGTTCTGAATCGTGCCGCTAACTTTATCGAATGCGATATTTTGCTTTCGCGCGACCGCTAAATAAAGACACAAAAGCGTGGAGGCGGTGGCGTTGATCGTCATCGAAGTTGAAATCGTATCGAGCGGGATTCGATCAAAAAGACGCAGCATATCTTCAAGCGAATCAATCGCGACGCCGACTTTGCCGACTTCGCCCGCCGCTAATTCGTCATCCGAATCAAGTCCGATTTGCGTTGGTAAATCAAAGGCGACGCTCAAGCCCGTCGTTCCGTTGGCAAGCAAATACTTGTAACGCGCGTTAGATTCTTCAGCGGTCGCAAAACCCGCATACTGGCGCATTGTCCAAAATCGCCCCCGATACATATTTCGGCGAACGCCACGCGTGTATGGAAATTCGCCTGCATCACCAATTTCATTTTTAAAATCGATCGCCGTATTTGCCGGATTAAAATCGTTGGGCAGTTCAATGCCCGAAGAAGTTTCAAATTTTTCGCGTCTTTCTTTCATTTGTATTTCACGTTTCAAATTTTAATTTGTCGGTCAAAAATAACTTAAGATAACATAAATTTAAACTCGTAATTCTGAAATCCGCGACGTAAAATTTAGAATTTGAAATTTTGACTAATCGGCAAGCCTCGCGTAGCATTTGAAAAGTAAAATGGAACTGAGTCAAGATGCAAAAAAAGGTGTCCGCGAACTCGGCGACGCAATCAACGGCGCGGTCGAAAAAAGTAGTCGAGTGGCTGACGCGATTGAGTTTTTGCGCAAAATCGGTTACGAGCCGAATTTAACGCTCAAGCTGGAAATAGGTTTGCAGGAAATTGGC
>JACCRD010000161.1 GCA_013813755.1 Acidobacteriota bacterium
AGTAGATTTTGTTCAAGTTTTGAATTACAAAATCAAAAATGCTGAAAGAAAGATTGAAGAGCATGAGCTAAAAACAGAAGAATTTACTAATTTACTTGAAGAAGCACTTGGACAAGCGTCGAGAGCATTATCAAAAGAACGTCTCGAATACATTTCTTCTTTACTAAAAAATAGCTTGACGGATGAAGAATTAGGACATATTGAAGAAAGAGAGTCATTGTCAATTCTAAATGAATTAAATGATGCTGAAATAATCTTGCTTCAATCATGTCTGCCTATCCAATACGTATCAGATGAGTTTTTAGAAAAACATAAAAAAATTCTATCTATAACGCCTTTGTACCAAGATTGTTCTACGTCGGAACAAGACCAACAAGCATTTCAAAAAAGTTACAAAGAAAAGTTAATACGATTAGGTTTACTACGAGAGATTTATCAGCGATATGAACAAGATGAATTACCAGAATTTAATGAAGAGACAGGGAGACTGAAAGCTAATCATTATCAAGTATCACCACTAGGTTACTCTTTGCTAAGAATTATTGATATACAAATTAAAGAAAATTAATTATGCCATCATTTTACGAAGTAATGATTGAACGCAACTTTTCTTCCGCACATCAATTGCGCGGCTACAAGGGAAAGTGCGAAAATTTGCACGGACACAATTATAAAATCGAGATTTTCGCTCGTGGCGCGGAATTGAATAACATCGGTTTATTGATTGATTTCGGCGATTTAAAGAAAGCCGCCGACGAGATTGTCAATTACCTCGACCACCGCAACATCAACGAACTTCCGCCGTTTGATGAAGAACTAAATCCTTCAGCCGAAAATCTGGCGCGTTATATTTTAGAATATATCGCGTCGCGGGTTGATGACGAAAGAGTGCAGGTTTATAAAGTTCGTTGTTTTGAAACGCCGACCAGTATCGCTACTTTTCAAATTGAATAAATTGTGTTTTGGATGATGTTAAAACAACACCTCTACGATTTACGCTATTCCCGAGTTTTCAAATATCGCCTTTGCGACTTGCAATTTATTCCATCGGGTCTTGAAAGTTTTGTTAAATATGAAGCAGCTTAGAAAATATTGCTGAAACCTTGTAGTTTATTGAAGAGAAATTATCGAAAATTAAAAAAATGTGTTTGTTAAATTTTGTTGGCATTAACTCGCCGCGCTCAATCATCAGACAATTATATTTGCCCCGCGGCTTCAAAATATGAAGCATTTATTTTTTTCTTTACTGATAGTAATTTGCCTTGCGGTTTTCACAAGTGCGCAGACTAATAATCGAGACGCGAAATCCGCCTCGATTTCCGGCTTGGTAACAGATCGTGCGGGCGCGGCAATCAGTCAGGCGGAAGTGCGTCTTATTAACGCGCGGCAGATTGTTCTCGATTTGGTTAAGTCAGACTTCGAAGGACGCTTTCATTTTGAAAACGTGGCGAACGGGTCATATCTCGTTGCTGCTTCAAGAGCGGACTTTAGCGTGCAGAGCAGAGCCGTCCGGGTCGCGTCAAACAACGCGGCGGAAGTTCAACTAATTTTAGAGATTAATCAACTGAACGCGCAGGTGACGGTCACGGCGGAAACCGGACTGGTGGAAGATAAAAATAAAATTCCCCAGCAAATCAATGTCATTACGCAGGACGCGATTTTCCAGCGCACGACTGCCGTTCTCGCGCAAGTCGCTGATGAGGAAACCGGTGTATCTCTGCAGAGAACCAGTCCGACGATCGGCGCGGTTCTCGTTCGCGGTTTAACGGAAGTTGGAGTTTATGTTGACGGCGTGCGCTACACAAATTCGACACAGCGCGGGGGCATCAATACATTTTTCAATCTTAACGAACCAACCGCTTTGCAATCAATCGAAATCCAGCGCAGCCCGAATACGGCGCAATTCGGCTCGGACGGACTCGGCGGAAATGTCCAGCTTATTTCGCGGCAGCCGGAATTTGGTTTCGACGCGCCGCAGTGGAACGGGGAATTTAATAGTTTTTACACGAGTTCCGATAATTCTTTCGGCAGCAACGCGCTCATCGGATACGGCACCAAGCGGTTCGGCATTCTAGGTAACATTGTCGGACGGCGCGTCAACACTCTGCGCCCAGGCGGTGGCGTCGACAGCCATTCGGCAATCACCAGATTTTTCGGTTTGTCCTCCGACATCACCGGCGAGACGCGCCTGCCCGATACGGCTTTTACGCAATACGGCGGAACCCTACAAATAAATTTTGCGCCGACCAACGATCAGCAAATTAATTTCCGGTATCAGCGCAGCCAGCAGGACGGAGGGAAGCGCTACGACCAGTTGCTCGGAGGCGACGGAAATTTGATTGCCGATCTAAAAAATCTGATGCTTGATTTTGGCTATTTGCGCTATTTTAAGCAGGGAGTCGGTTTTTTCGATAATCTTTCGGCGAATATTTCTTATAACAGTCAGCGTGAAGAGCGCGTCAATCAGGGCGGACAGGGCAATCCGCTCGGCGCGATTACTAACGACAAAGAGCGCACGACGACTGTCGGTTTCGCTTTTTATCTCGATAAACAATTTGCGAGAAATAATTTCTTGATCGGCGGTGATTATTATCGCGATAAAGTTTTCGCGCCTTCGTTTAACACCGACCCGGCGACAAAAATTGTAACGACTGTTCGTCCGCGTGTTCCGAACGGCGCAACTTATGATTTGGGCGGACTTTACGCGCAAAACGTTTTTGAAGCGATTCCGAATCGCCTGCGTCTGAGCGGCGCGCTGCGTTACAACGTCGGCGTTTATAAATCACGCTCAGGGGAAAGCCCTCTGGTTAATAACCGTCCGCTTTTTCCTGATGATTCGGCGCGTTTTACGGATTTTTCCGGGCGCGTCGGCGCGACGGCGACAATTTCTGAAAACTTAAATCTCGCCTTTAATTTCTCACGCGGTTTTCGCGCTCCGAACATTACAAATTTAGGATCGCTCGGACTTGTCGGAGTCGGCTTTCAGGTTTCGAACGCCGACATCGCGGGACTCGGCGCGTTTGTCGGCACAACCGCCGATGCCAATGCCGTCTCGTCAGGCGTTGAAGTTGCGCCGCTCAAATCTGAAATCAGCAACAATTACGATTTAAGTCTTCGTTACCGCCATCGTCGTTTTGAGGCAAATCTAACCGGCTTCGTCGTCGATTACGGTAATACGATTGTTCGGCAAACTCTGATTTTACCGGCGGGCGCGGTCGGTCAGACGCTCGGCAGTCAAACAATTATCAGCCAAAACGCCAATGGCGCGGTGTTCGTGCCGGCTTCGACTTCGCCTGTTTTGGTGCAGTCAAATTTCAGTAACACTCGTCTGAAAGGCGTTGAATTTGATTTTAATTACCGCTTTCTCGACGCGTGGACTGCCGGCGGTAATTATTCATTCGTTCACGCGGCAGACCGCGCGACAGGCGATTCGCCGAATTTAGGCGGCGGCGGTATTCCACCCCAGATGGGTTTTTTGAAACTCCGCTTTCAACCTTCCGGTAAAAATTTCTGGATCGAAGGCTACACAAATCTGGCGGGCAGACAAGATCGGCTCTCCACGCTCGATTTAGCCGACCGACGAACCGGCGCGGCACGTTCGCGCACTCAAATTCAAAACTTTTTCCGGCGCGGCGCGTGCGTGCGGGGGATCACCACGCTGGGAACAGACGGGCAATGCGGAACGGCGGGCGGAATTTTAACCGCGACGGGGGAAACGTTGACGCAAGTGCAAAACCGACTTTTGCCAATCGGCGGAATTGTCAACGGCGTTTTGATTACGAACAACGATACTGCCGTGCCGCTTTTTTCCTCGATTCCGGGTTATGCTCTGTTAAATTTGCGCGGCGGCTACAAATTTAGCGAGCGTCAGGAAATTCAGTTTGATTTCGAAAACATTGGCGACAAAAGCTTTCGCGCTCCGGGCTGGGGTATCGACGGGGCGGGCAGAAGTCTGACGCTGCGTTATAGAATTAAGTTTTAATCAATTTATTTTTTATATTTTCTGGCAGCCTTTTTCAAAATAGTGAGAGGCTGTTTTTATGTAAAATTCAAAGTTGTGCAAAACTGAGTAATTTTTATAAACTGTAAAGCGAGTTAGTTAAGGAGATTAGATAATGAGTCGGTGGCGTGGACGTTGGGAAGATTACTGAGAACTTGCCGTTCAGGGCGGTCCTCCCGTGCGGGGGACAAAATTAAAGGCGTGGCGCGTGCCGCCGGTTTGGAAATTTTTGCAGACCGGCGGAGCAACCGCCGCTCCTGACAATTCAAAGGTTCTGCAGCGTCAGAGACAACTTTTAACAGCGACGCAGGCTGCGCTCAACGCGGTTTACGCCGATGTGCGGACGGGACTGTTGGAGACCGTCGGTATCGATTGCACGCTCGCTGTTGAAGAATTTTGTTCAGTCGTGCTTGAACTGTCCGCCGAAACTGATACCGAACTTGTCGCCCGCGCCATCGATCTGGAAAACGTCGAAGCTTGGTGCGACACACAAGGCAGAGTAAATGTTGCAATCAATCCCTGGTATTCGACAAAGGACGTTGACCAAACTGTTCTTTCGGCGGTCAAGGTCATTCACGTTTTGCTCGGCATACACGCTACAGACAACCCCAAAACACAAAATCTTAAACAAAAATTGCTAAGTTCAGTTGCCGAAGTTTTATCAATCCAAAAAGGGGTCAAACGGAGAAAATAAAACTGAATTTTATGTTGAATTTAGCAATAAAACGTTTTTCTGCAAATTTACATTGAAACTCAAATAAAAAGCCGTGAGCGTCGAAACTCGCGGCTTTTTATTTTTAGCTAGCTGCTGAATTCTGCTGTGTGGTATAAACGCAAACGCACACTAACGATGAGTTTGATTTAAAGACTTTTTGATATTTTAATTTGACAAAAGCCATTTTTCGGCTTCTTCGATACTGTTAAAAATTTTTACGTAAACGCCTCGGTTAGTTGCAACGAGTTCCCCAAATTCGTTGAGCGGAAACTGTTCGATGTGTTGGTCAACGAAAGCTATCTGAATGCCAGAAAAGCCCATGTTTGGGATTTCGGAAGCGATTTGATACGTGTCCATCGTCGTACCCATTTCCTTTAGGTCTTCGACAATCATAAGTTTGCCGCATTTTGTGCGTTGGCATTCCTCAGCTATTTCGCGCCAGTATTGTTTGGAGATTTCGACATTATCTTTGTCTCCCGAAACGTGGGCGTAGAGATATTCCGCTCTTTCTTCAAATTCAAGATTGTAAAGTTTAGAATCTTTAACATTCATAGAATTTTTTCTTATTTTCACAATGACAAAAATTAAAAAAAACGTTGAACGACGGAATTATATGTAATGAATTCGGGGTTAGATCACATTTTATTTAATTCTAAACGCAAGAGCTTATCAAAAAAATCAGCTTTTTCAAAGATTTCTTGTATTTTTAACATTTTGTTTTTATCCCGCCCTGCATTTTTCAGATTTTTGGTGTGTTTATATATGTGAAAAGAAAAAAGGCATCGTTATGACGCCTCTAAACTTTCTCAAATATTGGTCGGGGCGGCAAGATTCGAACTTGCGACCTCTCGGTCCCGAACCGAGCGCGCTACCGGGCTGCGCTACGCCCCGTCTTGAAATTGATTTACCGATTCTATGTTACCGCCTGCCGGGTGTCAAACTTCAGCGTTTTGTGTTTCGTGTTTCTTTTCGCGTCGGGCTTTTAAGTATTCAATAATCATCGGGACAATCGAAAGCAGAATGACAACAATGACAACTTTTTCAATATGCTCTTCGAGTTTAATATTAAATGCGTTTTCGATGACCGTTCCGAGAAAATA
>JACCRD010000164.1 GCA_013813755.1 Acidobacteriota bacterium
TGCCAGCCTTCCGCGCCTTTTATCGGCACGAATTTATCGTCCATCAAAAAGCGCGTTTCCTTTTCGTGTCCCCACCAGCCGGCAAAGCGCGGCAAATCAAAATCGCTCTGATGACGTTCGTGAACAAAGCCGCCGCCGATGCCGCCCGGACCCGAATTCAGATATTTATACGAACACCACGCTGCAAAATCGACGTTCCAATCGTGCAGATTTAATTCGATGTTTCCCGCCGCATGCGCCAAATCGAAACCGACGACCGCGCCGATTTTGTGTCCGGCTTCAGTGACGCGCCGCATATCAAACGCTTGTCCGGTATAATAATTGACACCGCCGAGTAGAATCAGCGCAATCGAATCGCTGTCTTCGCCGATTGTTTTTTCAATATTTTCGATTCTTAAACAAGTTTCACCGTCACGCGGTTTCAATTCAATCAAAGATTCAGCGACATCAAAACCGTGAAATTTTATCTGCGATTGGACGGCGTATTGGTCGGACGGAAACGCGCCGGCTTCGATGACGATTTTATTTCTTTTGCGCGTCGGACGATAAAACGAAACCATCAACAGATGCAGATTCACCGTCAGCGAATTCATTACAACCGTTTCAGACGATTTCGCGCCGACGATTTTCGCCATCGAATCGGTCAATAATTCGTGATACGGCATCCACGGATTTTTCGCCTTAAAATGTCCTTCGACACCGAGGGTTTTCCAATCCTTCATTTCCTGTTCGATGTAATTTCTCGTCGTTTTCGGCTGAAGTCCGAGCGAATTTCCGGTGAAATATAAAACGTCTTTGCCGTTCGGTTGTTTTGGAATATGAAATTTTTCGCGGAAATGGATGAGCGAATCTTTTTCATCCATTTCACGGGCAAAGGATTCGGAAGATTTGAAAATTGATGATTGATTTTGCATAGATTAAAAGCAATTTAACCACAGTTTCACACAGATAGACACGGATAATAAACAGATTCGATTCTCTGAATTCTGTTTATCTTATTTTGATTTTATCCGCGTTTATCCATGCTTATCGGCGGTTAAAATTTTCTTTGTCCAGATTCAGCCATTCCAACGCCGCGCCGTGCAGTAATTTTGCTTTCGTTTTTTCGTCAAACGCCATTGACTCAATCAAACTTCCGGCAATTTCTTCGCCGAGCGGAAACGGGTAATCGGTTCCGAGCGCAACTTTTTCCGCGCCGACTAAATTGACTAAATAATCGAGCATCGGCGCCTCGTGAACGAGCGAATCGAGCCAGAATTCACCCAGGTAAAGACGCGGATTCATTTCATTGTCAACCGCGCACAAATCCGGTCGAACTGCGAAACCGTGTTCGATTCTGCCAATCGTTGCCGGAAACGAGCCGCCGCCGTGCGCGAAGCAAACGCGCAATTTTTTACATTTTTCCAACACGCCCGAAAAAATCAGCGAGCAAATCGCTCGCGAAGTTTCGGCGGGCATTCCGACCAGCCACGGCAGCCAGTATTTCTGCATATCTTCTTCGCCCATCATTTCCCACGGATGAACGAAAACCGCCATTCCCGTTTCTTCACACGCTTTGAAAAAATCGAAAAATCGCGGCTCGCCCAAGTTCAATCGGTTGACGTTTGAGCCGATTTGCACGCCGACCAAACCGATTTGCTTACATCGTTTAAGTTCTTTTATCGCAAGATTTGTATCCTGCATCGGCACGGTTCCCAAACCAATGAAGCGTTTGGGAAATTTCCGGACGATTTCGGCAATTCCGTCGTTCAAAAACCGCGCGATTTCCGCGCCGTCGTTCGGTTTTGTCCAGTAGCTAAACATCACCGGAACAGTCGAAAGCACCTGGACATTAACGCCGAAATCGTCACATTCTTCGATTCTTTTTTCCGCGCTCCAGCAATTGTCTTCGATTTCACGAAAAAAATGCCCGTCATCTTTGAGCATTCGGGCGCGGCACGGTTTGTGATGTTCCAGTTTGATAAAACCGCCGTAGCCGAATTTTTCCTTCCATTTTGGAATATCTTTCGGCAAAACGTGCGTGTGAACGTCGATTTTCAGCATTTAATTTTCGTCTGCGAAAGCGAAATCGAGAATTATACTTTTGCCGTTTTCGTCCGATTTAAATTCGACCGTTCCGCTGATTCCCCGAAGCTCGCCCGTGCCGGAATTCGGCGCGATAATGCCGCCGGCGCGGCTGGTTTCTTCGGGCGTGTGCGTCGCGCCGTGCATTATCACAAAAGAACCAGCGCGACCGCGCAATTCGCCGCTCACCTTGTCCATTATTGTATAACCGGCTGAACCGTTGACAGCCGAATACATCAAAATCTCGCCAACACTTTCGCCTTTGAATTCGCCGTCGAAAGTCTTTTTCACCGTCCCGCGCGAAAGCGTCGGATTGTCCGGCGTTTCGTCGAATGGCTTTAAATCCCAGAGTGTAACCTGAAAGGGTACCGTGATTTGTTTGTTCATTTTTTTATTTCGGACTTTGCGCCTGTTTGTCTATTTTTTTCCGCTTTTTCGTCAGAATCTTTTTTCGCTTTCATCAACAACAAACAAAGCTCGCGCAGTTGGTCAACCGTTTTCAAACGTCTTAAAACTGCCTGTTCGGACATATCAACTCTCTTCATTTTCTATCCTGTAAATATCAGCTAAATCCTGCGGTCTGCCCGCGAGCGTTTTCATTTTTATTAAACCTGAGAGAGAAACGACGGAAAGCTGATTGCCGAGAAAAACTATTTTTTCCCGCGTTTCCCAAACGTCCCGCACCTGCGGCGTAACGAGCAGCAAATCAAGCGAAAGCACCTCGCCGTTATCGTCAATTTTCGACACGCGCCGAATTTCGATGGCTTCTTCCTTAAACGAAATATCCAGCCCGCGGATGTCAAAACCGTTTTCCGCGCCGATTTTAAAAGTCTTTTCGAGCGATTCGGCTTCAATCAAAACGTCAATATCCAAAGTCGCTCGCGCAAATCCGTGAATCGCCAGCGCCAGCCCCCCGCATACCGCATATTCGATTTCATTTTCATCGAGCGCGGAAATCAGTTGTGACAATTCATCTAAAAGCGTCGCCATTTTTGTTTTTGCCCACGAAAGACACTAAACAAACGAAAAAAGATTTTTTTAATTTTCTTGTTTTTCTTTCGTGATTTTCGTGTATTTCGTGGGCAAATCTCTTTTATAAAGGCGGCTGCATCACCGCGCCGCATTTTTTGCACGTTCGCATTTCTTCGCTCGCGTAAAATCGTTTGAAAACCGTCTGAAACTGCGTCGTGATGTCTTCAAGCTGAAAGTATTCTTCATACAATTTCTCGTTGCAGTTTTCGCAAAACCATAAAAGCCCGTCGCGCTCGCCGCTTCGACGTTTGCGTTCGATAACCATTCCGATTGTATTCGCTCCGCGCACCGGATTGTGCGGCACGCGCGGCGGCAACAGAAACATTTCGCCTTCCCGAATCGGCACGTCGACCGCTTTGCCGTCT
Source organism: Acidobacteriota bacterium (assembly GCA_013813755.1). Classification (GTDB taxonomy): domain Bacteria; phylum Acidobacteriota; class Blastocatellia; order Pyrinomonadales; family Pyrinomonadaceae. The sequence goes on from JACCRD010000164.1 coordinate 3,462, forward strand.
TCCTGGATTTTCACGACAATATCGCCTTCGAGCTGGTAGAAAAACTCTTCGCCGTCGTCGTGATGATAATCCTTGCGCGAATTCGGTCCGCCGACGACCATCACGATAAAATCTTCGGCATCGTAGACGCATTGATTTCCAACCGGCGGTTTTAAGAGATGACGGTGTTCGTCAATCCATTTTTTGAAATTAAAAGGTTTTTGTATCGGCATAATAAGTCTTCCTTTATAGTCCGGCTATTTTATTAGCGGTTCGTCAATTTCGCGCCGTCATTGAATCAGCCTCCCAAAATTAGTCATTTTAGACTTGACCGAGCGATTGCATATTAATCACGAAACGATAGCGCACGTCGCTTTTAATCGTGCGTTCGTAGGCTTTTTCGATGTCCTGAATTTGAATGATTTCAATGTCGGAGGTGATGCCTTTTTCCGCGCAGTAATCGAGCATTTCCTGTGTTTCCGCGATGCCGCCGATGCCCGAACCGGCGAGCGTCCGGTTGTTTGAAATCAGCGAAAAAGCGTTGACTTCGGCGGGCTTTTCCGGCGCGCCGACTAAAACCATCGCGCCGTTAAATTTCAGCAGATTAAGATACACGGCTAAATCGTGATTGGCGGAAACGCAGTCGAGTATAAAGTCGAATTTCCCTTTGAGCGGCTTCATATTTTCAGGCTCTTTCGAGACGACGAAATTATGCGCTCCGAGATTTTTCGCGTCCTGTTCTTTCGACGGCGATGTGCTGAAAACCGTCACTTCCGCGCCCATCGAAGCGGCGAGTTTGACACCCATATGACCCAAACCGCCCAGTCCGACGATGCCGACTTTCTGACCTTCGCGCACATTAAATCGTCTGAGCGGTGAATAAGTCGTGATTCCGGCGCAGAGCAGCGGCGCGACGGCGGCGAGATTTTCCGTGTCGGAAATCTTCAGCGCGTAGTTCTCATCCACGACGATTTGCGATGAATAACCGCCGAAGGTCGGCGTTTTTTTGTCCATTTCCGTGCTGTTGTAAGTCTGTGAGCAGTGAACGAGACAAAACTGCTCGACATCTTGCCTGCAGTTTTCGCAATCGCCGCACGAATCGACAAAACAGCCGACTCCCGCGAAATCGCCTTCCTTAAACTTCGACACATCCGCGCCCGTCCGCGCCACGCGCCCGACGATTTCGTGTCCCGGAACCATAGGGTAAATCGAGCCGCCCCATTCGTCTCTAGCCTGGTGAATGTCCGAATGACAAACGCCGCAAAACTGAATTTCAATCAATACATCGTTCGCGCCCAAATCGCGCCGCTCAAAATCGAACGACGCAAACCCGGAAGCCGCGTCCTGAACCGCATAACCCTTTGTCTGCAACATATAATTACTCCATTAATTTAATATTTTACCGGAACTGTTTTCAAAATAATCCGAATCATTCAACCGCTCTAATTTGATATTCAAGCGGTTGAGAATCGGTTTATCTGTAATAAAAGTTCTTGACCAGTATTATATGCAATTTTTCGCTTTTACCGGAAAACTGTTTTGAAATCAATTTTTAACACGACGCGAAACACGGCGAAAATCAATCAATCGTCGCGATAACTTTCAGTTCAATCGCAATCGGTGTCGGCAAACAATTTATCTCAACCGTCGTTCGGCACGGCAAGTTGTCTTTGAAATACTCGGCGTAAACGCGGTTATACGTTTGAAAATCGTCTTTCATATTCGTCAGAAAAACCGTCACGTCAACAATCTTCTCCCAACTCGAACCGGCATCTTCCAAAATATATTTTACATTTTGAAAAACCGAACGGCACTGCGCTTCGATGTCGTAAGCAACGACATTTCCATTTTCATCGAGTTCAACGCCGGGAATTTTCTTTGCGTGTTTCTCTCTCGGACCGACACCCGAAAGAAACAAAAGATTTCCGACTCGCCGGGCGTGTGGATATAAGCCTACGGGTTCGGGAGCTTTGGAAGAATTGATAATGTTTTCTTCGTTCATAATTTACTTCTCAAGTTCTGGCATAAAAACCTTTTCGTTTGGATAGCTTAATGCCGCTTGAATTTTGCCAAAACCTTTTGAATTATCTTTTAGGTTTAATCTAAACAATGACTTTCTGCTTTGTTTATTTTGCAAACTGAATGAAAATTCACCGCTCTCTCCAAAAGAAGCAGTTATCTTATCACCTGCAAAGTTAGGCAAATCAACTTTAAATCTTCCATCTTTTTCCAGATTTACAGAAGCAATACGTATAAATTCGAGTAAGCAGTCCGGCAATTGAAAAAATACACATTGCCAAACTGGGGTGTAACTTACTTGAAGCTGCAATTCTTCGGCATTTAATTGATTTGATATTAAGACTCTGCCGGAGAAAGGAACAGTCTTTAAAGGTTCTAGCTTTACTTCGATGCCTTTCTTTTGACCATCCAAAGTTGGAAAGTCAAAGGTTTTTACTTGATAATTCGGGCTATAAATAATTAGCTTTAACGTCTTGGCTGATTTCCCTTCGTGTGAAGTTGGGATTTCATAACTCCAGACATTTGATTGAATTGGGACAAAACTTAAATAACCACCGAAAGAACCTGTTATGTAAAAATTTATTTGCATTCCGTCTGTATTAACATCTTGAGGGAAGTGTACGGAAATAGCTTTATCGTTAGATGAGATTGTCTTTTGTTCATTTACTTCATCCGTTACTAGAAAGGCGAATAGCATAACGATGATTAAAAAGTGTTGCATTGTTTAACCTCCGTAATTTATTTTGATGCAAACATTTTTCTCTTCGGTGAAAAATCGTAACGCCTCGAAGCCGCCTTCGCGCCCAACACCTGATTGCTTCATTCCGCCGAAAGGAGTTCGCAAATCGCGCAGCAGCCACGAATTAACCCAGATAATTCCGCTTTCCAATCGTTCCGCGATGCGATGAGCGCGGGAAAGATTTTCCGTCCAGACGGTTGCCGACAAGCCGTATTCGACAGAGTTGGCGTAATTCAAAACTTCTTTTTCCGCGTCGAATGGCGTAATCGTGACGACCGCGCCGAAAATTTCCTCTTGATTCGTGCGGCAATCGTGCGCGAGATTTTCGATAATTGTCGGTTCGATAAACCAACCGTTCGCGCATCTGTCACCGAGTTTTACGGCTTTGCCGCCAAGCAAAATTTTGCCGCCTTCTTCCTTTGCCAAATCAATATAAGACAAAACTTTTTCTAAATGCTGCTTTGAAACAACCGCGCCGATATTTGTTTGCGAGATGAGCGGGTCACCGATTTTCAGTTGTGAAACCTTTTCAATAAAATCCGTTTTGAACCGTTCGTAAAGCGGGCGTTCAACAAAAATTCGCGAGCCGCACAAACAAATCTGACCTTGATTCGAGAACGAAGAAAGCACTGTCGTTTTGAGCGTTTCTTCGTAATCGCAGTCGGCGAAAATGATATTCGGATTTTTGCCGCCGAGTTCGAGCGATAATTTTTTGAACATCGGCGCGGCGATTCTAGCAATGTCCTGTCCGGTTTTCGTGCCGCCGGTGAACGAAATCGCTTTGACATCTTTGTGCGCGACAATCGCGTTTCCGGCTTTTGCGCCTAGTCCGTGAATGATGTTCAAAACTCCGGCGGGCAATCCGGCTTCGATGCAGAGTTTTGACAAAAGATAAGCTGTCATCGGCGTAATTTCCGAAGGTTTTGCGACGACGCAGCAACCGGCGGCAAGCGCGGGCGCGATTTTCCAGGTGAAAAGATAAAGCGGCAGATTCCAGGGCGAGATGCAGCCGACCACGCCGAGCGGCTGGCGGAGCGTATAATTTATCGCTTGCCCGACTGTTTCGTGCGCTTCGGTTGCGGTGTGCATCGCGGCGGTAGCATAAAACTTGAAATTTGAAACGGCGCGCGGAATATCGACCGCCTTCGCCAGAGTTTTGGGCTTGCCATTATCGACGCTTTCCACCTCCGCCAACGAATCTAAATCACGTTCGATTAATGCAGCAATTTTTATTAAGTAATCGTGTCTCTGTTCAGCGCTCTTTTTTGACCAGCCGGGAAACGCTTTTTTTGCCGCTTCGACCGCTAGATTTACGTCGTCGCCGCTTGAATCCGGAATCAACGAATAAACTTCGCCCGTTGACGGATCAAAATTGTCCAAGTATAGATTTGAAAGTGGTTCGCAAAGCTCACCGTTGATGTAGTTTTCTATTTTTAGCATTAGTTGAGCTGAATAAAAATTACTGATATTTATTTATCGCATTGAAAAATTTTATAAATAATTCTACGACTTTAATGTTAAGCTGAAAATTAAAATTTTATATCTTTAAGTTATGTTTGTCATATCTACTTTTGAGACCTCCACGGGTTTGCCCGAACTAGTCGGTTTTGTTTTTATATTTTTTTTGGGCGCGATGATCGGCAGTTTCCTAAATGTCGTCATTCACCGTGTTCCCGCCCGTGAATCAATAGTTTTTCCGTCCTCCGCCTGCCCAAAATGTAAAAGCCGCATCAAATTTTTTGATAATTTGCCGATCTTGAGCTGGCTGATTTTGGGCGGAAAATGTCGCGCGTGTAAAAGTCTGATTTCGCCGCGCTACCCCGCCGTTGAACTTTTAACCGCGCTTTTATTCATTTTGGTTTTTTGGAAAATTGAATTCAATGCGTTTCTGCCCGTCGCTTTAATATTTGTCAGTTGTGTAATTGCCCTGGTATTTATTGATGCCGAGGAAATGATTCTGCCAAATAAAATTACATATCCGCTTTTTTTATTCGCGTTGATTGTTCGCCTAATTTCTCCGATTTTTTTCGGCGTTTCCCTTTTTGCGGATTTATACATTTTTCCTCTGAACAATTTGGCAGATTATCCTCTGTGGCTGGTTTCAATCGCCGGCGGAGTTTTGGGCGCAGCGGTTGGCGGTGGCTCTTTGTGGTTAGTCGGGCAGATTTGGGAGCGTCTGCGAGGCATTGAGGCGATGGGTTTGGGCGACGTTAAAATGATGTTTGGCGTCGGCGCTTTGCTCGGCTGGCGACTGGCACTTTTTTCAATTTTTCTTGGCGCGTTGACCGGAGCAATCGCGGGAATTTTTGTGATTGCGCGGCAGAAGGAAAAAGATTTTCAAACTCAAATGCCCTTTGGAGTTTTTCTCGGTATCGGATCAATTATCGCGCTTCTTTTTGGCGAAGAAATTATCAAATGGTATTTCAAAGTTTTTTTCTGAAATAATATTCTTCAGCTAACCTTGACCGCGGTTTCAATGCAGTTTGTTGAACAATAAAAATTCTTTGAACGAAGATTCAGAGCATTTTTTTTCGGAATCCAGGTTCCGCACTTGGCACACCGCACGAGCTGCGTATCACCCGCCGGAATTTTGGTTTCAACCTGTTTTATTTCAGCGTTGTCCGTCTGACGCATTTTCCTGAACATCCGCCAAAGATAAAGCCCCGTCTGAATTTGCCGCCGGTAACGCACAAAGATTATCGCTGCCACCGCGAACAATAAAAATAATAAAATGAGCCACTTCATTTTTTTTGCAAACTAATTCTGCCTTCTTCCATACGCGCGTTTAAATCAGCTAAACTTGGGTTATTAGCGTTTACTTCCCTGAGTTTCAAGATATTTTTTTCGGCTTCAGCAAATTTATTTTGGGCAAGAAACGCTTCGGAGATAACCTGGAGAGTTTTTTCGTGTTTAGGATTGATTTGCAAAGCCTTCTTAAATTCAGCAATCGCCTTTTCATACTCCGGCGCGTTCAATAAAAAATAGGTCAAACCAAAATCCGTTCTTATATTCGCGTTATTCGGCTTCTGTCTGAGAGCCTGCCCATAAAATTCTCTGGCTTTCTGAAAATTCGCGTCGTCTTTTCTAAAATATCCAATATCAAAATAGACGTTCCCCAAAGCAGTGGTTACTTCAAAATCATTTGAATTTTTTTCATAAACGCGCATCAGAAGACGCGCAACATCGAGAAGAATTTCGGTATCCTGTTTGAGCAGCGCATATCTGTATAACGCCAGCCCTAAACTTCTCTGGACAATTAAATTTGTCGGATTCTGGTCGGCTTCAGAAATTTTCCCGCGTAGTTCCTCATCGCTCAAAGTAGTTTCCGAACTCGTCTGCGTTTCAGTGGCTGAAGTTTTTTTTAATTTGTCGATATTCCCGCGAAGCGTGTCTAATTCGTTTTTATTAAGCGCGTTGGCAAGCAAGAAGCCGCCCAAAAAACTAATCAACACCGCAATCAGAGATAACGTTAAAGCCTTTTTGTTCATCGATGCGTAATTTTATCAAAAGCCAGCTTCAAAAGCGATAAGTGCTGCTATTTATAATAAATCACGCTTTCACATTTTTATAAAAAACAATTGTTATTTTCTGGTCTTAACCGGTAAGTGGTCGCATGCAATTAGGCAGTATTTAAATTCTCCGCAAAAAGTTCAAAGTTATGCCTCCGCGTATTCCAGCCAGCGAAGCGCGGCGGTTTTGCAAACTAAAGTTTGAACTCTGAACTTAAATTTAATTGTGTCCGATTATTTATGAATTTAAAAATCTGTAATTGATGCCCGCAATTTGGAACAAGTCTATAAGCCGAATTTTGTATCTGTTAAAAAACAGACGGCAATCATTCATCTAGGCTGTTTGTCGCCAAACAGCTCAAGCGACCTACCCGGAAACATTTTCTAAATTTCTTTAGAAGATTGAGCGGGCAACTCATTTGTGTTTCCCTATTTGGTCTTGCACTGCGAGGAGTTTACCCAGCCGCGCTTGTTACCAAACGCGCTGGTGCGCTCTTACTTTAAGTTCAATATGAACCGCACCGTTTCACCCATCACCCATCACTTATCCAAAATCTAAAATCTTGAATCGAATCGGCTGGTTTATTTTCTGTTGCACTTGTCGTCGCTTGGCTTTGCAGTCAAACGCCCGGTTGTTATCCGGCTCGCCGCCCTTCAGTGTTCAGACTTTCCTCTTTTATCTTTAACGACAAAAGCGATTGCCCGACTTGTTCCATTGCAAGGCATCTTTATTGTAACAGATGAACTAAAAATGAGAGATGAAATAAATAATTTGAATGTAAACAAAAATAATTTTAAACTCGGAGTGTAAATTTACTAATGGTTGTTATTTTATTGCGAAAATCAAATTTCACAGAAAACTCGCGTTCATCTGCTGTTTAATTTTTAGTTTTGTATTTTACCGCC
>JACCRD010000166.1 GCA_013813755.1 Acidobacteriota bacterium
ATGACTTCGCCGTCCATATTGACGAGCGGACCGCCGGAGTTCCCACGATTAATCGCCGCGTCGGTTTGTATAAATTTTTGAAAAGGGGTGGCGTAAGGCGTTTCGCGTTTAGTCTGCGAAATAATTCCCGCCGTCACGGTCTGCGCGAGTCCGAACGGGGAACCGATTGCCAGAACCCAGTCGCCGACTTGCACGTTGTCGGAATTACCGAACTTGATAAACGGCAAATCGCGCCCCGTGTCAATTTTCAAAACCGCCAGATCGGTTTCCTTGTCGGCGCCGATAACTTTTCCGGCAAACTCCTCCCCTGACTGCAGGCGAACCAAAACGCGCGAAGCATCTTCGACGACGTGAAAATTCGTCAAGATAAAACCTCTTTTATCAACAATAAAGCCGCTTCCGACGGCAGAACTCGGACGCTGCGGCATTTGGCGGCGGAAGAATTCCATAATATCATCGGCATCCTCCGGCGGTTTGACACCTTTTGAGGTTATTTCAGGAACTTTTCCTTTAGTATCAATATTGACGACGGCAAGTTCGACTTTTTTTGAAACCTGGGCAAACGAAGCGGAAAGTTTTTCAGGAGTAGCCGATAAATCTCTGATCTTTTCGGTATTGTTAACCTGCGCGGCGGAGAAGCTCGCGCTCATTCCAAACACAATCGCTGTCAAAATAAAATTTGCAATCCAAATTTGTCTTGTGAGAGATTTCTTTCGGGCAACGTTCATAAATCGCTTTCTCCTTCAAACTCAAAATTCCGGCAAAAAATGTTTATTTTTAACAAGTATAACAAAAGACAAAAAACAATGACGAATAATGAATTACCTATTACAAAATAAACTTTCTGCTAAATTCTGCTTTTTCTCTTAAATCTTCTCTCGTAATTTTTAGTTTGTCATTGATAAAAGCACTTTCATCACGCCTTTTTGTCCGGCGCGGTTTAACGCTTCAACGCCTCTGCCTAAATCAAATTGCTCGCTGATTAAATTTTCAACATCAATTTGTTTGTTTTTCAAAAGTTCGAGCGCCGGGGCGAATCGTCCGCAACGCGAGCCGACAACGGTTATTTCGTCAACCACCACGCGTGACGCGCTCCATTTTGCCGCGCCTTGAAAAGTTGATTTCAAAACTAATTTTCCGCGCGGTTTCAGTAAATCAAGTGCCAGTTCAAATCCGCTTTCCGAGCCGCTGGCTTCAACTACCACATCGAAATTATTGTTTAATTTCAGAGCATTTTCCAGCAAAACAGTTTCAACATTTCGCTCTTTGACCAAATCGAGTTTTTCACGGTGCTTGCCGACGAGGAAAACGTTTTGGCTTTTTAGAGCCATCGTTTGGGCGCATAAATTGCCGAGTTTGCCGTCGCCAATCACCGCGAGACGCGTTTTGGGGAAAATTTCGACTTGTTCGGTAATCCCAAACGCCGCCGCCAGCGGTTCAACAAAAACCGCCTGAGAATCGAAAATTTCTTCGGGAACTTCCAGAAGATTGCGCGTCGGCAAAGTCAGAAATTCAGCGTGCGCGCCGTCGCGCCCGACAATGCCGAGAACGGTTCGCCGCAGGCAATGCCGCGAATCGCCTTTCGCGCACAATTGACAACTGCCGCAGCCCGCGTTTATTTCGCCGACCACTCTTTTTCCGATCAATTCGGACGCACCTGTCGCCTCCTCAACCACACCGACAAATTCGTGTCCGATTGTGCCGCTGAAACTGGCATAGCCTTTGACGATTTCAAGATCAGTATTGCAAATTCCCGACATCAGGACGCGCACGACGGCTTCTGTTTCAAAGTTTGGTTCAGATATTTCGGCAAGTTTTAAGTGGTTATTTTCAAAACGCAGAGCCTTCATAGAAAGTTTAGCCGAAAACCAACACAAACAAACGCGGACAAAATTACAGGCGAATTTAATAGTCAAGAATAAAAAGGAGAAAAGTTAAAAAGTTAAAGTGTGAGAAAGATTTGAAAGTTTATTCGACATAATAAACTTTCAAATCTTTCTCACCCGTTATTTTCCATTCCCCATCGATTTTGCTCAATGTTAAAAGCTGCTGAACTTTGCCGCTTGAAGATTTATTTTCGCCTTCGAACGTCCATTGTTTATCAAAAATCGCGCTCGCTTTCTCGCCTGAAGCGTCGGGCGTGACCTTCATATTCGTGATGTTAAAGGTTACCGAATCAAATTGGGCGTAGGCGCGTTGTTTATCGGCGCGAACCTTTGCCAGCTCGATTTTTCCGCCTTTGTAATAATCGACCGTCGGCGCGTACTGACCCAGATGCGTGTCAAGATCGAGGTTTTCCGAAGCCGCCTTCCATTCGTCAACCACGTTTTTAACATCGTCGGTCACAGCTTGCGCCTGCTCCGGATCAAGCGTCGTTTTTGGAACCGGAGTCGATGCCGCCCTCGGAGTCTGGATCGGCGCGGCGAGATTAACATTCGATTCCTGATTTAGCGCCGCATTCGCATTTACCGAACGGTTATTCGGCGCACTGGTGTTAACATTCACGGCAACCTCCGGTTTTTGATTATTCAAATAAAGCCATGCGGCGGTTCCCGCGATGGCAAGCAGTCCGAGCATTCCCAGAACGGTCAGAAAAACCGTCGAAGCGGCGTTTGATTTGGTTGGCGCGGGTTCAATTGGAACCGAAGGGCTGCGCGCGGGTTCAACTTGAGTCGAAGGAATTTGAATCGAAGGGGCGCGCGCGGGTTCAACCGGCGGAACGTTTCCCTGCTTGGTTTCTTCCCAGCTTTGCCACTGCGAATCCGGCACATCAATGCGGAGCGGTTCAACCTGACGCGGTGAAATAACGGTTTGAGCATCGTCAAAATCATTGTTCTGTGAGCTTAAAACGGCATTTTCCACAAGCGCTGTTCCGTCCTGCAGACAGTATTGAAGCGAATCATCAGTATAATTTGTTCGGCAACTTGGACACTGTTTCATAATTATTCAACAATAAACGATTTTTTATTTATCATAAACGTAAAACGCATTGATAGTAAATCAAATTTTGAAAAATCTGCGGTCGGACAAACATCGATTGCCGCTTTGGAATCCAAAATCTTCAGCATCAAACGCAGTTATATGACCTCGCGCGCTATCAAATCCGCCGCGAATTTTCCAGACAATAAGACGAGTGGTATGCCACCGCCCGGATGCGTCGCGCCGCCGACGAAATACAGATTTTCGATGCGGCGAGCTTTGTTCGGCGGACGCAGAAAAGCCGCGAAAATTCCGTTTGACGAAACGCCGTAAATTGAGCCGCGATTGGCGTTGTATTTATTTTCAAAATCTTCGGGCGTGATAATTTGTTCAAATTCAATCGAATTTTCCAAATCTTGCAGACCAAAATTCTCCAGCTTTTCAATGATTAAATCGCGGTAATCTTTCGCCGCTTTTTTCCATTCAATGTTTGAATTGGTGGAAGGCGCGTTAACTAAAACAAACAAATTTTCGCAGCCTTCGGGCGCTTGCGTTTCGTCAATTCTCGATGTCGCGCAGACGTAAATTGTCGGATTTGGCGCCAGGCGTTTCGCTTTGAAAATTGCATCAAATTCGGCTTTGTAATCGTCGGAGAAGAAAACATTGTGATGGGCGAGATTTGGAAATCTTTTTTTAACTCCGAGCAGCAGAACGAAACCGCTCGACGACGGCTCGATTTTATCTAATTTCCGGTCAGGCAGATTTGGGCGTTTTTTTTCATCAATCAAACGGCGGTAGGTTTCGATCGCGTCGGCATTTGAAATGACAAAATCGCCCGGCACGATTTCGCCGCTTTTCAGGCGAACGCCAAAGGCTTTTTTATTCTCAATTTCAATTTTTTCAACTTCACACTTCAATTTGATTTTAACGCCCGACTCTCTCGCCAATTTTTCCAGAGAGCGCGGGATTTCATACATTCCGCCCCGCGCATACCACGCGCCCAAGCCAAATTCGACATACGGCACAAGCGCGAACGTCGCCGGCGTTTCAAACGGCGAAGAACCATTGTATGTGGCGAAACGATTGAAAAGCTGCCGGATTTTTGCAGAACGAAAATAACTTTCGTTGTGTTTGTCGAGAGTTTTCAAACTTGAAATAGCAAATAAATCTTTTACATATTTCGGACGCAGCAGGCGCGGTAAATCATTGAGACTGTAGGCAAGAAAAGTTTTTTCGGCAATCTCATATTTCTGTTTCGCGTCGCTTAAAAATTTGCGAAAATTCGCCGCGTCAACCGGATCGATGAGGGCGATTTCATTTTCCGTTTTATCTATATCCGTCGAAGCGTCGAGCGTCGAGCCGTCCGACCAGAAATATCGACAAAGCGGCTCGCACGAAATAATGTCTAGATAATCTCTGGTGTCGCGTCCGGCAAACTCGAATAAATCTTCCAGAACATTGCGCATCGTCAACAGACTCGCGCCCGTATCAAATCTGTAACCGTCTGATTTGATTATATTTACTTTGCCGCCGACGGTTTCGTTTTTCTCTAAAATCGTTACTTCAAAATTTTGTCTGGCAAGCCGAATCGCGGCGGAAAGCCCGCCTAAACCCGCGCCGATAATAATGACTTTTCTTCGCACGAATATATTTTAACTGAAAACGAAGCGGATATTTTGCCGCACAAAAGTTTTACAATTTGTTGACTAATTTTTGAATTCTCTCAAGAGCGATTTCAATTTGTTCAAAAGATTTGCAGTAAGCGATGCGCACGTGATTCGCGCCGCCCGCGCCGAAAGCTGAACCGGGAACGACCGCGACCTGTTCTTCGAAAAGCAGTTTTTCGGCGAACTCGTCGCCCGTTAAATTTGTTTTGGCAACCGACGGAAAAGCGTAAAACGCGCCCTTCGGTTCAAAACAATCCAGACCCATTTCGTTCAAACTTGAAACGACGAGTTTGCGCCGCCGGTCATATTCCGCGCGCATTTCTTCAACAAACGGCTCGCCGATTTCGAGGGCGGCGAGCGCGGCGAACTGCGAAATTGTCGGCGCGCTCATCACGGCGTACTGATGAATTTTCGAAAATGCCTCGAGCAGCGGCGCGGGGGCGCAGATATACCCGACGCGCCAGCCTGTCATCGCGTAATCTTTCGAAAATCCGCCGAGCAGAATCGTGCGCGGTTTCATATTTGGCAAAGCCGGAAAACAGACGTGTTCAACCACGTAAACAAGCCGGTCGTAAATTTCGTCAGAGACGATTAAAATATCGTTTTCTTCAGCGATGCGGGCAATTTCGATAGCGTTTTCACGCGTGAGTGTCGCGCCGGTCGGATTGTTCGGAAAGCCTAGAAAAATCGCTTTTGTTTTTTCGGTGACAGCGGCGCGGATGTCTGCGGCGAGCGGCTCAAAATTATTTTCAGCCAGGCATTCAACCGAAACGGGCGTGCCATCGGCAAAAATAATTTCCGGCTCATAAGCAACAAAACACGGATTCGGGACAATTATCTCGTCTCCCGGATTGCAAATCGCCGAAAACACGCATTTGAGCGCTTCACTGACGCCGACGGTAACCAAAATTTCATTTCGCGCGTCAAAGGAAACGTTATAAAGTTTTTCGAGATGCGCGGAGATAGCTTCGCGCAATTCAAGCAAACCGGAATTCGCCGTGTAACCGATGGCTTTTTTATAAACGGCGGCGAAGGCGGCTTCGGCAATCGGCGCGGGCGTGGCAAAATCAGGCTCACCGACGCCAAGTGAAATAACGTCGGGCATCACCGCCGCGATTCCGAAAAAACGATGCAGACCCGATACGGGAACGCGCCCGATCCGCGCGGCGACAAAGCGTTGATAATCATTCATCATAATTTTCTGAACGTTTCCCGGTGACGGAAATTTGAAATTGACGCAATATTTTCTTTACGATAAAAGTTCGTGATAGAATGCGTGAACACAGATTGTTGCACAGTTTTAGAAAAATCAAAAAACGGATTTTGTAAACGGAATTATGAAATTTTGCCCCACTTGTCAAACACGTTTCGACGAAGAAATTTTGCGTTTCTGCACCAAAGACGGAACGCCGCTCGTTGAGGAAAAACAACCGAGTTTTACCGAAATGCCGAGCGAAAGTGCAATTAACAAAGACGATTTCGGCGAAGAAACCATTATCAGCCGAAAGCCTGCGCCGCCCACGACGGACGTGCCGCTCACGTCTTCTTCTGATAAAACAGAAAATCTCCGAAACGCGGCAGCGCCGCGCATTGTTATTCCGACCATCGAAAATAAAATCGCGCCGCCAATTCAAACCAAAACCACACAGGTTTATCGCCAGACGGCTCCGCCAAAATCAAACACGGCAAAAATTGTTTTTCTGACAATTTTGGGAACAATCGTGCTTCTTGCCGCGGCAGGCGGAACTTTTCTGTTTTTACGCCATGATGGAGATTCTGTTGATAATAATCGAAACATTAATACTAATCTAAGCCCGGTTGATGTTAATTTAAATACTAATCTTGGCGTTAGTAACTCGCTTGTCGATTTCAGCAGTAACATTGATTCCAACACTAATCTGAATACAAACATCAACACGAATGTAAGAGTGAATACAAACATCATTGTTAAAACTCCAACTCCCAGACCGTCGCCGTCACCGACTGTAACTTCGACGCCAAACGCCAACGCCAATCAAAATTCAAACAACATAAATGCGGCAACGACGCCGGTCAATACCAGACCGATCACAACGCCTACGCCTGCGGACACTCCGCCGAGAACTTCACCGACGGAAACTGCTCCGCCGAGCAATCGTCCGGTAAACGCCGGAGTTCTCAACGGGCGCGCAGTTGATTTGCCGACGCCCGCATATCCGCCGATTGCGCGGCAGGCAAAAGCTTCGGGGCGCGTGACGGTTCAGGTTTTAGTGGATGAAGGCGGAAATGTTTTGTCTGCCAAAGCGACCGGAGGGCATCCGATGCTGCGCGCGCCTTCCGAAGCCGCCGCCCGCCAATCAAGATTTAATCCGGTCAAAGTCGGCGACCGCAGCGTTCAGGCGACGGGCGTGTTGCTTTATAATTTTATCGATCAGTAAATTACCAGATTAAATACAGCGCGGGCTTCTGCCTTAATTGTACAAATATATTTAAGTTGCCAGGCACACAAGTAAAATTTAAGCACGTGTCAGTAGCGCGTTCTCTCACGCTTAGGCTACTGACACCGGTACTCATTAAACAAAAGACAATGCCGTTTCAACCGCTTTACGCGGATCAATTACTCCCCAGCCCTGCCGGTCAACTTCGTAATGCGGAAGTCTCTCAGCCGTCGAAATTAAGATGCGTTTAATTTGCTGCGGCGTCAGACGCGGATTCGCTTCGAGCATCTGCGCGACGACCGACGAGACGATTGGCGCGGCAAAACTTGTTCCGTCAACATATTTATAATGGCGCGTGATGACGTTTTCTTCACGCAGTTTGAGGGCAACAATCTGCCGAATCATATATGCCGGGCGGTCGAGGGCAACGTCTAAATCCGGTTCAATCTCCAAGTTGGCTTTGATAATCAAATGCAGTTCAGCATCTTCGGCTTTGTCTAAAGCGTCGAGCAGCGCGGCTTGATTTGCCGTCGGCGTATCAGGCAGAATCGGCGCGGGAACCCAAATCGAGGGTGCGATAATTTCCGGTTTCTGAAAACCATCAAGCGTTGGACCGTAACTTGAGCGATACATTCCGCGCCGCGCGCGATTAATCGAATTATGATCGTCAAGCCCGCCGACGCTAATCGCCGAGGGCGAACTGGCAGGCGGAAAAACCGGATGCGTCGGCAGATGTCCGGCATTTCCAACCGCGCAAATGATCGTAATTCCCTTAGCAACGCACTCTTCAACCGTCTGCGAAAGCGAATCGTGCAGATAACTTTGCTCAAAATCGCCGCCGGCTGAAATGTTAACAACGCGAATATTGTATTTACTGCGATGTTCTAAAATCCATTCGAGTCCGTCCTGAATATTCTGTTCTGTGATGCGTCCCGTCCGCGCCAGTTTGACAAGCACGACATTCGCGTCCGGCGCGATCCCGCGATAAAAACCGTTTGAAAGCGAACCATTTCCCGCCGCCACCACCGAGGTCATCATTCCGTGCCAGCTCGAAGCGTCGTTTTGAAAAAGCGAAGCGATTTCGCCGTCCGCCGCGTTCATATTTTGATAAGCCAGAATCCGGTTGTCAGGCGTTGTCAAATCGTCGTGCGGATAAAAACCCGAATCAAGAAAAGCGATCGTCACGTTTTTGCCCGTAAAAAGCGGAACGGCGTCAAGTCTGAGCGGTGTTGAAAGCACGTGCGAGCCGTCTTTCGTCATTGCCGCGTCGCTCAAAATATGATCTTTGGCGTGTTCAAACAGACGCAGACACCTAGCGCAAACAACTTCAAACGCCTGTGTGTCGTGCGCGTTGGCGCGAATAAGTTTTTGCAGTTCCTCCTCAACGACGGGCAGAGGGACAAATTCATCCTGCACTTCTCGCGCGCAGACCGGACACACTTTTTCGCCGCCCGCGATGTCGGCGCGGGTGGTGGTTCTCGGAAAAGATAAAGTTTCAATTGGAGTCATAAGTCAAAGTTTTGTTAAATGATAGAATGTCGAAAGTTTCAGAAAAAGTAAAATCTGATAGCGGGAAGTGACAAACTTTAGTTATCATTTTTGGCGTTTTACAAAATAAATATGGCTCGAAAAAAGATTGGTTTGGCGTTTTCCGGCGGCGCGGCGCGCGGTTTCGCGCACCTCGGCGTTTTGCGAATTTTAGAAGCGCACAAAATCCCGATTGATTTTATCGCCGGAACTTCCGCCGGTTCGTTCGCGGGCGGCGCGGCGGCGTGCGGAATGAGCGCGGACGAAATAATCGTAATGGGACGCAAGATCAGCTGGTTTAAGATGACCGGATTTTCCTTTTCACCGAAGGGTTTGCTGTCAAACGCACCGATGGGTAATTTTATCAAACAGAATTTTCCTTTTAGAAATTTTGAAGATTTGCCGATTCCCTTCGCGGCTGTCGCCTGCGATTTGGAAACGGGTGAGGAAATTATTCTGCGCGACACGGGCGATTTAGCTTTCGCCGTCCGCGCCAGTTGCGCTCTACCCGGCGTGTTCGTGCCGCTCGAAGACGACAGAAGCCGCAAGCTGATTGACGGTGGTATCGTCGCGCCGGTTCCGACCAGAGCGGTAAAAAAACTTGGCGCGGAAATCGTGATCGCGGTTGACGTGATCTCCTCAGGCGCGACTTATTGGGGTTCGCCTTCAACACTGCTCGGCGTATTTTTTCAATCGGCGATGATGCTTCTCCGAACTGCCGCCAAACATCAACACTACCGCGCGGACATCGTGATTATTCCAAAAATCTCGCATCTCCGACCCGACGAAATCGGCAAGATGGATGAATTTATCAAAGCCGGTGAAGAAGCCGCGCTCGAAAAGATTGATGAAATTAAAAAGTTAATATTTTCAGAAGAGGAAATTTTAACCACAGATTTGCACAGATGAACACAAATTTTATAAAGGCACATTAAAATTTATCTCATATTTTTATCTTGCCTTTATCTGTGTTTCATCTGTGTCAATCTGTGGTTAAATTTCTTACTAATTTGAAGAATTTTCGATTTCTCCAAGCGGCGTAATTGCCGGCGAATTTATCGGATGTCCGTCCGTGCCGAAGCGCGAGCCGTGACACGGGCAATCCCAGGTTTTCTCTAATGAATTAAACCGAACGATGCAGCCGAGGTGAGTACACACGGCGGAACGCTCAAAAAGTCTTCCGTTTTCATCTCGGTAAGCCGCGATTTTCGTCGTGCCGTGACTGATGATCGCGCCCTCGCCTTTTTTGATTTCATCTGTGGAAGAAACGTCGCCGCCTGTAATCCAATCGACATACGGCAGAGTTGAATTGACGATTTCCGGCACGGCTTCGATGATAGACTGCGTGGCAAGACGCGACGGTTCATAAACTTCTGTGTATGGATTGGCGCGTTCAAGGATCAAATCCGAGACGAGCATTCCGCCGATTGTGCCGTGCGTCATTCCCATCCCCGAATCGCCCGTGATTAAATAAACATTCGGTTCACCGGACGAAAATCTGCCGATAAACGCCAGTCCGTCGTGCGTTTCGAGAAATTGCCCGGACCATTTGTAAAGAATTTCCCGTGCCTGCGGAAAGCGTTTCTGCGTCCATTGAACAAGTTTTCCGAAATGTTCGTCCGCATTATCGTCCTGCCCGGTGCGATGATCTTCGCCGCCCACAATCAAAACGTCAAAATCGTTTTCCGGTTGCGTGCGAACGTAAATATACGGATCAGCCGTGTCCCAAATCAGACATTTTTCGATTGAATCTTTCGGTACGCGCGCGCCGATTACATAAGTGCGATAGGCGGGAAGTTTCGCAAACATTTTGCTCAACAGCGGGTAATTGGTTGACAGAACAATTGATTGAGCGCGAATAGTCAAGCCGTTTGCCGTTTTCACTTCCGGCGCGTCTTCGCCTTTCCATTCAATTGCCCGCGTGTTGGAAAAAAGTCGTCCGCCGTTTTCCTCAATCGCTTTTGCCAAACCTGTCAGGTATTTGAGAACGTGAAACTGCGCCTGATGCGGAAATTTTAAACACTTGCCCGTGTCAAAATCCTTGATCGGCGCCCGCTCGACGCGCTCGACCGCCGTGAATCCGGCGCGGTGCGCGGCTTCAAACTCTTTATCTAGATCGTCTTCGCCGTCTTCGGCTTCGATTAAAAATCCGTCAACGCGCAAAAAATCGCAGTCAATTTTTTCGGTTTCAGAGATTCGTTCAATTTCGCCAATCGCGCTGGCGTGACTCTCCACCGCCAGTTTGGCTTTTTCCGCGCCGTGCCATTCCTCGACGCGGTAGATGCGGTCGTCCAAAGCATTCGACAGATGCGCCGTCGTCCTTGAAGTTTCGCCGCCGCCAATCGCGCCGTCGTCAATGACAACAACTCGTTTCCCCGCTTTCGCCAAAAGATAAGCGGTTGTCAATCCGCTGATTCCGCCGCCGATAATGCAGATATCCGTTTCGATTGATTCGACGAGCGCGTTTTTGTTCCACAAATCTTCGCTCGCTTCCCAATACGAAACGGTTTTTCCTTCATCACTTTTCAACATAAATTCTCCTTCCCTTGATTAAAATAAATTTTGATTTGCGCCGCTTGATTATTTCACAATTTCACGATCACGCCGGTTTCATCAGATCGCCCCGCCGCGTCTAAAACTTCCTGCACTTTTAAGCCGTCCACAAAAGTTGCCGCATGTTCAATTTCTGTTTTGCCTGTTTTTATTGCCTCAATTATTTTCGGCGCGAAAGCCGTAAACCCGCTTGGAAAACCCGAATCGAAAATGTCACTC
>JACCRD010000176.1 GCA_013813755.1 Acidobacteriota bacterium
GGACAAGCCGATGTCGGCGTTCCAAGAATTGCGCTTGTTACTCTGGAAGTTCAAAGTTACAAAGTCGAAGATTGTCCGATGTGCGCAAAAGGCGAAATTGCAGTAAAACCGGGCAGCAGAATGTCAAAATGAATTTTAAGTTGTTGATTCAATACGACGGCACGGATTTTCACGGTTGGCAGGTGCAGGAAAATCAACGCACGGTGCAGGGTGAACTCGAAAAAGTCATCGGCAAAATCGAAAATCGGGAAGTTAAAGTGATCGGTTCAGGACGGACGGACGCAGGCGTTCATGCCGAAGGTCAGGTTGCCAATGTTCATCTTAAAAGATTGTTTACGCCCGACAAACTTCGCGCCGCGATCAACGGCAACTGCGGGCGCGATCTACGTATTTTGAAAGTTGAAACGGTTTCTGATGAGTTTCATTCGCGCTTTTCGGCGAAATTAAAAACTTATGTTTATCGCGTCGTCAACGCGCCCGTGATGTCGCCGTTCTGGCTGCGTTTCGCGCATCACGAACCACGTTTTTTGAACATCGACAAAATGAGCGAAGCCGCAAAATTATTTTTGGGAGAGCACGACTGGACAGCTTTTTCTGCCGCTCGTTCCGATGTCGAAAATCGTGTGCGAACAGTGACGGATTTTGTCATCAATTCATATTGGGATGATTGCGCAGGCGCACCGGTTATTGAATTTCGCATCAGCTCGCACGGATTTCTTCGATATATGGTGCGCTCGATTGTCGGAACAATGCTCGAAGTCGGGCGCGGCGAGAAAGATTCTGATACAATTTTGGCGGCAATCGAGAGCGGGACGCGCAAGTTAGCGGGTCAAACCGCTCCCGCAAGTGGTCTGACATTGCTGAAAGTTGAATACGAATAAAATGCAGGCATCTGATTTTCAAAAAATTATCGGTTCGCCCGTGGCGGCATACGACGAGGGTTTGCGATTTTTTATGGGAGAAGGAACGCTCAACGAAACTTTGCGCCGCGTGGCGAAAGATTTGGACACGCACCAAATTGATTACAACGTGATCGGCGCGGTGGCGCTCAATCAACACGGATACCGGCGTTTTACCGAAGATATTGATTTGCTTTTAACCCGCGAAGGATTGGAAAAATTTAGAAACGAATTGGTCGGAAAAGGTTTTCGACCGGCTTTTGAAGGAGCGACCAGAAAATTTAGAACAACCAGAGAAAATGTCACAATCGAGATAATTACGGCGGGCGAATTTCCCGGGGACGGAAAGCCAAAGCCGGTTGCGTTTCCAAATCCGAACGAAAGCCGGACGGAAATTGACGGAATAAAAACTGTCAGTTTAGAAAAACTAATCGAATTAAAACTAGCGTCGGGAATGACCGCGCCTGCCCGCTTAAAGGATTTGGCTGACGTGCAGGAAATTATCAAAATCAAAAACTTAAGCGCCGAATTTGCCGAAAAACTCGATTCTTTTGTGCGCGAAAAATTTATTGAATTGCAGCGATCCGTCGAAGACGCGAAAAATTAAAATGCAGATTTACCACATTGTTCTGCCCGAAGTTTGGGAAAAATTTAAAGACCGAAAGTTCTACGAAGCGGAAAGCTTAATGACCGAAAATTTTATTCACTGCAGTTTTACCGCGCAGCTCAAAGGCGTTTTGCGCAGATATTATAAAGAGGCGGAAAGGGTTTTGATTTTGACGATTGACACAGAAAAGCTCACTTCAAAACTCGTCAATGAACCTTCGACGAACGACGAAATTTACCCGCATATTTACGGTCAAATAAATGCGGAAGCGATTGTCGAAGTTGAGGAAAGAAGATTAAATTAAAATCTAAAAATGCAAAAGTAAGAAATGCGCGAAAACTTTGCCGAAATTGTTAAACCGAATTCCGTCGAAGCCGAACTTCTCGGGGCGATTGATTTTGCGCGGCTTCCAAATCACGTCGCAGTAATTATGGACGGAAATGGACGCTGGGCGAAACAGCGCGGAAAACCACGCGTCTTCGGGCATCGCGCCGGTGTCGAATCAGTGCGCAATGTGCTCGACACAAGCGCGCGGCTTGGGCTGAAGGCTTTAACCCTCTACGCATTTTCAACGGAAAACTGGAAGCGTCCGGCGGATGAGGTCGGCGCGCTGATGCAGATGTTAATCAGGTATCTGCGCAGCGAACTTAAGGAAGTTGACAAGCAGAATATACGTTTTCAGGCAATCGGAAAAATCGAAGGTCTTCCGCCGGACGTGCAGCGCGAAGTGTCCATCGCAACGGAAAAAACGCGAAATAATACCGGAACATTTTTGAGCATCGCGCTCAATTACGGCGGACGCGCCGAGATTGTCGAAGCGTGCCGCAAAGCCGCGCTAAAAATTTTGGAAAACGGTAAATCTCTTACCGATTTAAGTGAAGCCGAGATTGAAGAAAATCTTTACACAAGTAATCTGCCCGAAGTTGATTTACTAATTCGGACGAGCGGCGAGATGCGCATTTCCAATTTTTTGCTGTGGCAGCTTGCCTATAGCGAAATTTACGTGACCGAAACACTTTTCCCGGATTTTCGCCGCCAAAATATTTTTGAAGCTATTTTAGATTTTCAAAAACGCGAACGCCGTTTTGGAGCAATTGAAAGCTAAGTAAGCAACCAGCAACAAAAGCACTTTTGCCCACTGCTTACTGCTCACCATTTTATGAAATCTCGCCTTTTAACCGCGCTCATCGCGCTTCCTATTTTAATTTTGTCGATTGTTCTCCCCGTTTTTCTGCCGCGATTTCCGCAGGCAGAATGGCTTTTTCTTTTAATCGCGGCACTGGCTTTGAGCGCCGGACTTTTTGAATTTTTTACCTTTACCAAAAAACTTGAACTGAAAGCTGATGCTTCAATCGCGTATTTGGGCGCGGCGACTCTTTTTGTCGCGTTCGTTTTCGACGCGCCGGCGAAAGCTCCTGATTTATTGCTTTTAACGCTGATTCTTTTTTTGTTCGTCGTTCTCGTTACACAGATGTTTCGCTTTCAAAAAGATTTTTCTAAAATGCTGACCGGCATCGGTGTAACCGTTTTCGGCGTTTTATACGTGGTATTTTTGGGCGGATTTCTCGTTTCAACGCGCGTCGGTTTCGAAAATTTCCCGGGTCTTTCGACCAAACTTCTCGGCTTCTTTTTCCTCGTCAATTTCGGCTCGGACACGGGCGCGTATTTTGTCGGCAAAAATTTCGGTAAACATAAACTCGCTCCTAAAATCAGTCCCGGGAAGACCTGGGAAGGCTTTATCGGGGGAATTTTACTGGCAATCGGTTTCGCCGCGCTCGCAACCCTTCTGTTCTTCCGGGAACTGCCTTATCAGGTTTCCATTCCACTGGCGATTATAATGGCGGTAGCGGGCGTGGGAGGCGATTTGGTGGAGAGCGCGATGAAACGCGGCGCGGGCGCAAAAGACGCGGCAAACATTCTGCCCGGACATGGCGGGTTGCTCGATCGTCTGGACAGTCTACTATTTAACGCGCCGATTATTTATTATTTCGCCCGATTTTATTTTTAGAAGAAATTAACCGCAGATAAACACAGATAAGAATTCCCAACATTGAATTATAGATTTTGCATTTGAATTTATCCGTATAAATCTGCGTTTATCTGCGGTTAATTTCTTTATTTTTCGATTCTTCCTTAAAAGGATTCACCAAACTCATCCAAACGGGAAGCGGAAGCCACGACCAGGCGTTGCCGTAAGTTCGTTTGTTCATATTTTCAATGCGTTTTTCGGTTTGTTCCTGAAGAATTTCGGGCGGCAAATCCGCCTGATTTTCATAGCAGGCGTGAGAAATACAGGGTGCAGGCTTTGCTTCCCGATGAATTAGACAGCCAACGCCTTTTTCAAAAAGCGGACACGCGAAGGTTTGCAGAAAAGTATCGCCGTCCATTTTTAAATTGTATTTTTCGATTGTTTCTTCGGCTCGCCGATAAATTTCCTTCTGCTTCTCTTCGTCTAATTTGTGAAGCGTTTCTCGAACAGCGACGGCTTCGAGGCGTGTAATATGAACATTGACAAAATGCGCGTCCAGACAACACGCGCCTTTCGTTGGGCAGATTTCACAATTTTCCGCCTTCGGTTCGTAGTTTGTTTTGATCAAATTTTGATATGTTGTTTTGAGCGTTCTCAACTTGTTCAAAGCTTTTGTTTCAGTCAGCATTTTCATCTTTTTTTATTTGCCGTGCTACAATTCGAGCGAAACTTTATTTTACACAAATTTGGTGAAAATTATGATTAAAGAAGGAGATTTTGCGCCTGATTTCACTGTTAAAGATCAGAACGGCGAGCAAGTCAAATTGTCTGATCTCCGCGGTCAAAAAGTTGTTTTATATTTTTATCCGAAAGACGACACGCCCGGCTGCACGAAACAGGCGTGCAGTCTGCGCGACGGATTTGCGACGTTTGAAACGC
>JACCRD010000195.1 GCA_013813755.1 Acidobacteriota bacterium
CATTAGTTATACGGCACGGATCGCCTGCCGGTAAATTTTGAAATAATGAATTGTTTAAAACCGGACCGGCGAGAACATTACCGGTTTTGTCGAATACTTTAAATACAAGATTGACCGCGCTGACATAATGGTTTGGTCCGACATCACCGTTGGCATCCGGCGGAACGACGCCTGAAACACCCTGCGCGACATTATCGATTTGCGAAGCGCCTCTAAAAGTTAAGCTGGGGGTCGGCATTGTCTGGAGTTCAAAACTTTTCTGACCTTCATCAACCAGCGGATCTTTGAATTTGCCTTCAGCTAAACCGGCTCCGGGAACGATTTTTTTAATTGTTCTGGCATTTCGGATATTTATCTGATCTATTTCAATCTCTTCTTCAGACAAGCCTTGTGCACGCAATTTCTCTAACCTGGCGGCTCTTTTTTGTTCTTTTGTCCGAACAAAAAGCGCTCTGCTTCTGAGCGCGTCAGGGTCTTGCGCCAACATTTCTTTGACAGGTTTGGAGATAGCAAAGCCGTGGGGCGCGATGCCGATAATTCCGTTTGCATATTCGGTAAATTCTCCGTTGACAATCGGAGCCGCGACAGTATTTGTTGCGGATTCAACATTTTTACCCGCCTGCGACGGTAACTTGACGAATATTACGACGGCTGTCACTAATATTGTAAAAATCAGCAATTTATACTTCCAGTTCATTCTCTGATGCCTCCAAAAAAATGCTTGCGCGTCTAAAACAGATTTTCACCGCGCATCAAAACTTATAAAATCCAGTGTCGGCGCGGCTAAATTTTTTGATACAAAATTATCGGGGGAGATAAAACTTATATTATAATTTTTATGACAAATTTATATTGGTTGATTAACAAATTTCTCTCTTAACAAAAATGTGAGTCGCAGCGTTCATTGTAATAAACAGTTTCCATTTATACAATGAAAAACATTCCGATAGACTTAAATCCCGCTCAAACAAAAGTGTTTCACTGCATAAAATATCAAGATCAAAATCAGTTTTATATATTTGTCTGTCTGCGCGAAATATCTTTACAGATGCGCCGCCGAGAGAAAACTTTGCTGTTTATTTTATAAAATCTGTAAAAATAACTAAAAAGGCTTTACTTTATTCCGCAAATTGCAATTGTTCAATAATTTCAAGCATAATTTTTTTACCCGTCTTTAATTCGTCCGGAGGCAAAGAAATCGCGCCAACCACCGCGTGACCGCCGCCGCCGTAGCGTTCGCAAATTTCCGCGATGTTGTGAAGTCTCGGGCGCGGCGACCAGGGGTTTGAACCGACCGAAATTTTTGTTCGAAAAGAACTTTTTGAAAGAGAGACGGTGTAGGTTGTTTGCGGATAAAAATAATAGGGAATAAATTTGTTATAACCGTCAATTTGGCTTTCAATCAAATCAAAACTCACCACACCGCGCGCATAGACGGATTTTTCTTTAATAATTTCCACATTTTGCCAATGCATTTGAACAATCGGTTCGAGCTTTCTCTGAATTTCCTCGCTTGCCACAATTTCGTCGAGACTCTGGAAAGTTAAATCACGAATAATTTTTTCAACAAATTTTTCATCCTTTTCACCTTCGATGATCTGCATTAATTTTAGCGCCGGAGACCGAAGTTCAACGCACTGTTCGGGCGAATCGTATAGCGCGCCGTCAATAATCCGCGCCCATCGTACAAGTTCGGCGAGCGATTCATCTTCAAAATCAAATTTCTCTTTTGCAACCCGGGCGATAAATTCGGCGCACGATTTGCTATCAATATCCAGAAACTTTTTCCCCGAATTGTCGGCACGAAAATGAGCTTCGTCGGCAGGCGTGAGAAACGCGGATTGATGATGGTCAAACCACCAGGTTAAGCGTTTGTCGGGCGAATATTTGAAATCAACAATCGCGTTTTCGTCACCGTCGAATTGTGCTTCGTCAAATGCGTTGCCCGCGCGGTGCATCGTCGGAGTGTAGGAAATCTCAGCATTCTGATTAATTTTTGCCAGGTAAAATTTTGAAAATATAGCGGCGGAAGATACGCCGTCAAAGCAGTTTCCGTGATAAAGTATGCGAAGTTTCATAAAGTGTCGGATGTCGTTTGTAAAATAAACAAAACATTGTAGATTAGTCGTCCGGACAGTGACTCGTCAAGGAAAAAAGTTATGAACATTCATATTGCGGAGTTTGAAGACGCAAACTCTATTGTCGAATTTAATCAGGCGATGGCGCTTGAAACAGAAGGTAAAGAGCTTGCCGCGGATGTTTTGCGGAGCGGTGTGGAGGCGGTTTTCAACGACGACAAAAAGGGTTTTTATGTTGTTGCCCGCAACGTCGATAAGCAAATTGTCGGATGCTTGATGGTAACTTTTGAGTGGAGCGACTGGCGCGGTAAATGGTTTTGGTGGATTCAGAGTGTTTATATTCTGCCGGAGTTTCGGGGGCGGGGAATTTATCGCTCGCTTTACGCATTTGTTAAAGAAAAAGCGATTGAGCGGCGGAATGTATGCGGTTTTCGGCTTTATGTTGAGAAGGAAAATAGAAATGCTCAGAACGTCTATCAGAAGTTGGGAATGGAATCTTCGTATTATTTAATGTATGAGGAGAAATTATCAACTGAGCCGATCTTCTAAAAGTTTAAGAAAAACGGCTCAAAATTGAATGTGCTAAAAAACATGAAACAAAATGCCGAAAATTCTTTAGGGCGCAATAATCGGAAAATTAAATTGCCGGCTAAAGAATTATCTCTGAACTTCGTTTGAGAGGTAATAATAACCACCGAAAGTAGCAAATTTTTGATTGTCAAATTGTCTTACCGCTCCGCAATTTGTACATCTCCGGTAAGTTAAATCTTTATGTGAAAAAGGTTTCGTTAGGTGTTTGTGCCAGCAACCAAAAAATTTTACGAACAACCCGACCTTTTTTCCAAAGGACTTTTTATCAGCTTTAACTTTAGATTTCGTAATTAAACTTTGAAACATATATTTTTCTGTCAAAACGTCTGGTGATTTTACCGGTTTTAACCTGCCCCCTTGAACTTTATCAATCTTCTTCTCGTCATGTTTTATAGCAAACTCTATGCCATCGTTACGAAATTTTTATAATAAATTAGGGGCGTCTTGTGCAAATAACATTTTTATTTTTATTTTTTTTGAAAACATTTTCAGCAGAGCCTTTTCTGCAAATATTTTTGCTAAACGGCACCTGATGTTTGATTTCAATTCATTAGGAAGCGGCTGCGCAAATGTGTTTTAATACTGAAAAATGGTCAGAATCACAGAAAAGGAATTTGCTCGAATTTGTGGCGGAATTTTTGAAGAAAAAGCGATAATTTGCAAGCATAATCCAATCGGTACGCCCGAAGAAATCCTTTTGTGGATGCTTTTAAATTGTTTAATCGTTTATCTGAGTTTATCTGAAATAGAAACGCCTTGTTTTAAAGGAATGCCGTCGATGCAAACTTATCGCGAAGCAATTCATTTTGTATTAAAAGATCGAATGGACAAAGATTTCAACATTGAAAATTACTTGCGCGAATTAGTTAAAAAATGATTGTTAAAACATTTATCCAAAGTCCGTTTCAGCAAAACACGCGGGTTGTTGTCTGCGAAGAAACAGGGAAGGCGATTTGCATCGATCCGGGAGAGGAATCAGCTGAAATGGTGGAGTTTATCAACCATTTCGCGCATGATTTGCAGGCTATCGCCTTAACTCACGCGCATCTTGATCACATCGGCGGCGTAACGTCACTGCACAAACATTTTCCGAATGCGGAAATCGTTCTGCACAGAGACGATGAAGATTTATATTACGGTTTGCCCGAACAACCGCTGTTTATGGGAATTCCGCAGAGTCAACTGAAGGCGCTCGGTCTGGAATACGAAATTCCGCCAAAACTGACTCGTCATTGGCAGGACGGCGAAATATATAAACTCGGAAATTTAAGTTTTAAGATTATTCATTGTCCGGGACACGCGCCCGGTCACGTTATTTTAGCTGAGGAAACAGAGCGGACGGTTTTTGTCGGTGATTGTTTGTTTGCCGGTTCGATTGGGAGAACAGATTTACCCGGCGGAAGTTTTGAGCAGTTGATGGATTCAATAAATACAAAAATTCTGCCGCTCGGCGATGATTTTGCAGTTCTCAACGGGCACGGAAGCGACACGACAATTGGGCGCGAAAAAGCAACCAATCCTTTTTTGACGGGCGCTGATTAAATATTTATACAAATCTCGTTTACACAAATCTCGTTTAAAAGAAAGAAGCGCGTTTACCTCAGCAAACGCGCTTAAATACTTAGGGTCAAATCCATTTAAGGAAAACAAATTGAATCTGCATTTAGTTTGGCATTAAAACTTTATCAATAACGTGAATAACGCCGTTTGATTGCCTGACATTAGCAGTCGTAACTGTTGCCATACCGCCTTTTTCGTCCATCAAAACAACATTTTTACCACTCATCGAAGCAGTCAAAGTGTTGCCCGCAACGGTGGTAAAAGTCGCTTTGCCTTTACCTTTCTTGATGGCTTTCATAATTTTTTTAGCGTCCATATTACCCGCGACAACGTGATAAGTTAAAACTTTCGTTAACATCGCTTTGTTTTCCGGCTTCAGAACGGTTTCGACCGTTCCGGCAGGAAGCATGTCAAACGCCGCGTTGGTTGGAGCAAAAACCGTAAACGGTCCTTTTCCTTTGAGTGTTGCAACCAGATCGGCGGCTTTAACAGCAGCAACTAGAGTTGTGTGATCTTTCGAATTGACGGCGTTGTCAATGATGTCTTTGTTTTTATACATCGCCGCGCCGCCGACCATCGGATTACCGTCACCGCTCATCGATTGTGCCGAAACATTGCTGGCGTTAAAGCCAAAAACTACCGCTATCGCAAATACTGCTAACATTAATTTTTTCATAATTTATTCCTACTTGAATTTAATTTTAAAGATTAAAAACTATCCTTATAAATTTGTTTTCGCTAAAATAAAGAAAACGGTTTCAAATAAAATAAAAAACTACACAATTTTAGAATTTGTGTAGTTTTCCTGTAATTGATAATCGCCACGCTTCCTAACGCTAGTTTTTAATTTGCTGACATTCTCCGATTAAGCTAATTGAATAGTTTAGGCGATTGTAATTTCGTCTGAAAGATATACGTCCTGAATCGCATTAAGCAGTTTTACCCCTTCGTCGAGAGGACGTTGAAAGGCTTTGCGACCGGAGATCAAACCCATACCGCCGCCGCGTTTGTTGATCACCGCCGTGCGCACCGCGTCTGTTAAGTCCGATTCGCCTTTCGATTCCCCGCCCGAATTTATTAAACCGCAGCGTCCCATATAACAATTCGCCACTTGGTAACGCACAAGATCAACCGGATTATCAGTTGTCAGTTTTTCATAAACTAGCTTGTTTGTTTTACCGTAGGTCGAATTTTTCGCTAAATTCAAAGAATTGTAACCACCGTTTCCTTCGGGCAGTTTTTGTTTGATAATGTCGGCTTGAATCGTCACGCCCAGATGATTTGCCTGTCCGGTTAAATCGGCGGCGGTATGCATATCGCCTTCATCGGTTTTAAATTTGTTGTTGCGCAGGTAACACCACAAAATCGTTGCCATTCCGAGTTCGTGCGCGTAGGCGAAGGCTTCGGAAATTTCTGTAATCTGACGCGTTGATTCGTCGGAACCGAAATAGATCGTTGCCCCAACCGCCACCGCGCCCATATTTCGAGCCTGATCGATTGTTCCGAATAAAACCTGATCGTATTTATTCGGGTAAGTTAAAAGTTCGTTGTGATTAATCTTGACGATAAAAGGAATTTTATGCGCGTATTTGCGGGCGACTATGCCAAGTACTCCAAAGGTTGAAGCGACAGCGTTGCATCCGCCTTCAACGCCGAGTTTGACAATATTTTCGGGGTCAAACAGCGCCGGGTTCGGCGCGAAACTCGCGCCCGCGCTGTGTTCGATGCCCTGATCGACCGGCAGAATTGAAAGATAACCGGTTTTCGCAAGTCGTCCATTGTCAAAAAGCGTCTGCAGCGAGCGCAAAACTGCCGGATTGCGATCAGACTGCACCCACACGCGGTCAACAAAATCCGCGCCGGGCAACTGCAGATTTTCTTTTGGAATTGTTTGTGAAGTGTGATTTAAAAGCGCTTCAGCATCATCGCCCAAGATTTCTTCAATTTTTTTATAATCAATAGCCATTTATGTTCTCCTAAACTAAATATAAATTTACTATCTAATGCTTTTTGCGCTGAATTATAACACAAAAAATTATCTTCAGGCTCGGTGCATTTCTGCTTAATAGTATAAATGTTAGAAGTTACGCAGTTGAAATATCAATAACTTACAGAGTTCGTACATTTGGTTACGATTGTTTCAAGTCTTTTGTTTATGAGTGCAAAATCATCGCAAGACAATTTTCCGCTTGCAAATAAAGAAAAGTTAGTTAGCTTACAAAATATTCATTCGTAACAACGCCGTTTTCTCCTGAAAATTCACATTTAAACGAACACAATCATTTTTTTTAGTCTTCGGTTTTTGCCAAATACTATATGTCCTAATTCCCTAATTTCAAAATAACTTCTGGAGAACCAAATGAAAAAAATTGTATTCGTATTGTTGGCTTTCGCGGTCGGCATTTTCGCTTTAAGTTACGCGCCTGTTCAAAGCACAGCACAAGCAGATAAAACAGATAAAATCAAGAAAGCCAAAAACAAGATTCCGAATCGCTATATCGTCGTTCTGGAAGAATGGGCGACGGGCGAGACGGGCGAGAATTCCAATGCCGAAGGCGTCGCATCGGAGTTAGGTATCGTTTATGGCGGTCGAGTTGATAAAGTATTCAAGCACGCGCTCAACGGTTTTTCAGTCGAAATGAATGAAAATCAAGCCGAAAGATTGAGTGAGGACCCGCGTGTCCAATTTGTCGAAGAAGACGGCGAGGTTTTTGCAAACACGACGCAGAGCAGCGCG
>JACCRD010000198.1 GCA_013813755.1 Acidobacteriota bacterium
GGCGCCGGACAATCCTGCCGCCAGCGCGAATGGAACGGTCAAACCATCGCTCATTCCGATAACGACATCACGAACAACTTCGCCGGAAGTAAAATGCTTTTCAATATGGGGAGTTTGCGGCATACAATAATGATAGCAGAATATTTTGCGCTCAAATAAAACTATTTTGTTGCGCACGAGATTCTTTTGTCAAAAAACGTTTTTATTAAAATTTAGCTCTCGTAAATTATATGCTGATTATTAAAATTGAAATAATAATAATTCGGGCATTGTAAAAGAAGAACCTTGAACGTCAAAATTCACGATTCCTTCGATTTCCTAAGCAACTTTTTATGATTTGTTATTTAGAACTTAACCATTGAATTACAAGAGGATTACTTGAAAGGGTTGCCAAAGTGTTAATCGCTCCTACTCCTAAAGTAGCACCATGACTTGAAAACCACTGTGTAATAGCATTGGTTTTGGCTTCTTCGCTGTTAGCAGATTGTAATTGTAGTAACACTTCTCGAAGTGCTTCTTCGTTGGGGAGTTTTAGTTCTTGAACGGCTCTAGCCGCAGCAAAATGCAATCCATCTCCACCATTGTCTTTTGCAAAGAAGCCATCTATATCAACATCAACTCCGTTACCAACGAACATACCGTGTCCCGCGTTACCAATAGATGTAAAATTTTTAATTGAAATCATTTTTTACTTTTTTCTAATTATTGCTTAAGACCGGACGAGCTTACATTATCTAGTCTTTCTTTTTATTCAAATGGTAATTTTATCTACCGAAAGTGTTGCATTGCCGCATATCGCCAGCCTGCATACCTCTTGAAAACCAGGTCATACGATCTTTTGCCGAACCGTGTGTAAATGATTCGGGGACGACGTAGCCCTGCGAGCGTTTTTGAATAGCATCGTCGCCAACAGCAGACGCGGCGCGTAAGGCTTCTTCAACATCGCCCGCTTCGAGCATTCCTTTCTGTTGCGTGTGATACGCCCAAACTCCCGCGTAACAGTCGGCTTGCAGTTCGAGGCGCACCGAATCGCTGTTTGAATTCCCCGCCCGATGCACTTTGTCCATCGTTCCGAGCATATTCTGGATGTGATGACCGACTTCGTGGGCGATGACGTAGGCTTGCGCGAAATCGCCGGGCGCGCCGAATTGACTTTTTAGTTCGCTGAAAAATCCGAAGTCGAGATAAAGTTTATTATCGCCCGGACAATAAAACGGTCCGGTTGCCGAACTTGCGTAACCGCAGGCGGAAGCAACCTGCCCGCTAAAAAGAACAAGTTTCGGGTCCTGATACTGCACTTGTGCCTGTTGCGGCAAAACCTTGCGCCACACATCTTCCGTGCTGCCTAAAACAGACGCGACAAACTTTCTCGCATCGTCATTGCTTTGCGCGTTCGGCTGATTTTGCGGTGCCGTTTGAGTTTGATTTGGCAAAGTCCCGCCCCCGCCGCCAAGCTGGTCAAGTAAGGCTCTTGGATCGCCGCCGCACAGCCATAAAACAAGTATTAATAATAATGTTCCAATTCCGCCGCCGCCGATAGCTAATCCTCTGCCGCCGCCCGATCCGCGCTGGTCTTCGATATTTGAGCTTTCGCGTCCTCTTAACATAATTTGTAAATTCCCCGCCTTTTGAGTTGTAATGAAAAAATACTAACATTTTTAACCGAATCAATGAAATTAAAAAATTGGCACTTGGAAGGAAAATATTTTGATTATCAGGGCTTACCGATTTTTTATCGTCTGAGCGTAAAGGCAGAGGAAGTTTCGCTTCTCCTGCATGGTTTTCCGACTTCTTCTTACGATTACCATAAAATCTGGGATGCGCTGGCTGGAAAATCTTCTGTATTAGCTTTTGATATGGTTGGCTACGGATTTTCGGCGAAGCCAGCCAATTTTGATTACACGACTTTTAGACAAGTGGATGTTTTGCAGGCTCTGCTCGAAAATTTACAAATTAAAAAAGTTCATATTCTAGCGCACGATTACGGCAACACGATCACTCAGGAATTGCTTGCCCGCGCGGAGGAAAATCGTCTGGATTTTACGATTGAAAGCATCTGTTTTCTGAACGGAGCGCTTTTTCCCGAAACACATCGCCCGATTTTGGCGCAGAAAATTTTGATCAGCCCGCTCGGTTTTCTTTTTGGCAAATTAATTTCCGACACACGTTTCAAAACAAGTTTAGCAAAAGTTTTCGGCAGGAAATCGCAGCCGACGGCAGAGGAATTTGAGGAATTCCTGGAGGTTTTCAAATTTAACGACGGACGCAAAATAGCGCATAAATTGATTCGGTATATGGCGGAGCGTAAAAAATATCGAACGCGCTGGGTCGGCGCGCTCCAAAGAATGTCCGTGCCATTTCGGTTTATCAACGGTTTGGAAGACCCTGTTTCCGGAACGCATCTGATTAAAAGATTTCGTGAACTCGTGCCGCATCAGAAAGATATTATTGAATTAAAAGATGTCGGACATTACCCGCATTTTGAAGCGCCGGAAATTGTTCTGGAAAAGTTTTTTGAATTTCGCAATTTTTCTTCAAAATGATTTTCAGATAAACGGTAAAAGTTTACTCTGTATGAATTTTTGCCAAAGAGATGCGAAAATTTTCTGTAAAATATGCATATAATTGACTTTAACTTGCCAAAGTCGTGCCAAAATCTTGACATTTGACTATTTAAATATTTATCATTTAGTTTCGATAAAGTTTTTTGTTTCAACATTTTCAGAAGAGGAAACGAATATGATTAAACTTGATATTGTTAATCGCGTGGCTGACAGAACAGGCGTGCCGAAGCAAAAAGCGGAGCAGGTAGTTGACGCGCTGTTTAACGCGATGAAGGACGCTCTGGCGAAAGGCAGGCGTATTGAACTGCGCGGTTTTGGCGTTTTTGTCGTCAAGGCGCGCAAACGCGGTATCGGACGGAATCCGCGAACCGGCAAAGAAGTCCCAATTCCGGCGGGCAAAACCATCCGCTTTAAGCCGGGTAAAGATTTGCAGGCAAAAGCTTTAAAAAAATAGCGAAAAGTGAAAAGTTATAGACGGAAATTTCGTCTTTAAATAACTTTTATCGTTCTGCTGTTCAACATTAACTTTTCACTCTTCACAGATTGTGCCTGATTTAAATTCACTAGCCAACCAATTTTTTGACCGCCGCGAAGCGATGCGCCCGACAAGCCGGACGTGGGTTAAACACATCGGTTTATTACTACTTGCGTTTGTTACCGTCACGATCGCGGGCGTTCTGCAGCCGTTCGGATTTATCGAAATTTTCCCCGACGCCAATCCACAAACGTGGACGGAAATTTTCCAATTTTTTCAGACGCTTCCGGTACATTACCTGGAATTAGTTTTTTCGACTGTTTACCGCCTTCTCACTGAATTTGAAACGCTCAAATACGGCGTTAGCTTTTCCCTGAGCCTTTTAGCAATTTTGATCGCGCACGAAGCCGGACATTACGTGGCGTGTCGGCTCTACGGTGTTGACGCGACGCTGCCGTATTTTATTCCGCTGCCGCCGCTGCTCGGTCCGGCGGGAACTTTAGGCGCTTTTATCAAAATCGTTTCGCCGATGCCTTCGCGCAGCGCAACTTTCGATATCGGTGTTGCCGGACCAATTGCCGGCTTTCTCGTCTTGATTCCAATCGCGATGATCGGGCTTTTGACAATGGAACAGGCTTCGCCGGACAAAATCATCAATACCGAACTCGGTCTGCATTTTTCCGATCCGTTGCTGCTGCGATTTCTTGCCCAAATCCTCGGCGTTAATTTAAATCTCGGTTATTTTAATCCGTTTTTAGCAGCAACGTGGATTGGTTTATTGATTACGAGTCTTAATTTGATTCCTTCAGGTCAGCTTGACGGCGGACACGCGGTTTATGCGGTTTTTGGCAAGAAAATTCATCGTTGGACGGGCAGAATCGCCTTTGTCGTAATGGCGACAATTTCGTTTCTCGGATGGTTTCTCTATAGCAGCCCGAGCGGGTTTCTTTTCGCCGTTTTGCTGGCATTTATGATGCGCGTCCAACATCCCGAACCATTTGACGACGCGCCGCTCAATGCCGGACGCAAAATTATTGCCGTCGTAACTTTGCTGATTTTTATTCTGTGTTTTGTCCCGTTTCCAATTCAAATAAGGTGAATCTGAGTGGTAGGTATTTGATTTGCACTTACCACTTACCACTTTTTTGGCTTACCATTTACCACTGTATAACCGCTTTTTTCGTGGAGCGCAGATTCGGCGATGTTGGCAATCCACCAGAACGCGCCTTTTGCGCCGAGATGTTCAAACATTAATTTGAAAACTTTCGGATGAATTCGGGCGGTTTTCTTCAAAACTTTGGCAAACGAAGCAAATGAAATTTTGTCCTGAAATAAATCGCGCCGCACGCTCGCGTCTAATATCTGCAAAGCTGCCATCACTGCGTTCATTGTTTCATTGACGACGGGCGGCGTGCTTGCCTCCATCGGGCGCATAAACTCAGCGAGGCTCGACATCTGCGCGACGCGCGGCTCATAAGCGTTGATTTTTGACAAAGATTTTTCGTCCAGAAGATTTTCCCGCAAGGCGTGTTCGGTCAATTCGGTCAATTTTCGCAAATTGCGGACGTGCGAGCCAAAACCGCAGAATGTCAGAGGGCTTGAAAGTCCGGCGGCGTCGCCGATCAGCAAAACGCGGTCGACGGCAGTTTTCTTGACGTTGTTCCAACCCTGATGGTGTATGCTCGGAATATATCCGAAAACCGGTTTGACGACGCGCCAGGCTTCATTTTTCTTTTTGTAGCGGGGAAGTTTTTCAAAATAATCTTCGAACAAACCGAGCAGAGATTTATCGGCTTTCGATTTGACCGAGTCATAAAAAAACAGATAAGTCGTATATTCGTCTTTGACCGGACTGCCCGCGAAGCCTTCCCAGATTAGCTGCCGATTGTCCGCGGCGTCTTCGTTTGAAACAAGAATTTCGCCGACGTTGAAATCAACTTCTCGTTCACCGCTCCCGCGCGTAAAACCTTTCGCCACCGTGCCGACTGTCGGGCAGACGTGAGTGATTGATTTTCCGGCGTTGAGCTGGCGCGAAACGGGTGAATTCGTTCCGGTCGCATCAACAAAAATCTTTGCGGAAAAAAGCCTGCGTCGTTTAGTTTTCGCGTCTTCGCATTCGATTAAAACTTTGTCTTTATTTGAAAAAGCGCGAATAAAACGAAGATCGCTGATAATTTTCGCATCGGTTTTTTCCAAGTTTTTAATCGCCAGTGCGAGCAGTTTATCAGCTTCAATCGCCACGTCCAGAACATTATTGATAAAAAGCGGCGGCGCTTTAACACGCGAATTTTTGTCGAAGAATTTTACAAAACCCGTTTTGTAACGATTAACCACGGCAGTTTCGATTTCCTCCGAAGTGAAAAGTCCAACTTTGACAAATTCCTGCAATTCTTCATCGGAGATATTCCAGTCGCGGTGCGTTTTCCCGACTGTGTGCGCGTCAAAAATTAAAACTTTGCGGCGATACTTCTTTGCCATCACCGCCGCGTGCAGCAAACCCAGAGTGCCACCCGCGTAAACAATTTCAAATTCATTTTCAACTTCCGAATGTTTTGGTTCGTAATCAAAAAAAATAAGTTCTTCCGCGCCGTTCGGATTTGTCTGAAACGTATTCCAGCGCTGCTCGATTTCCCACACGCGTCTGAGCCACGCTTCCCGATTTGGCAGATGTGCAAGATTTTCTACCGTTCGAGGAAACTTCAAGCGCATTTCAGACAAATTGAATTGCTCTCCAGCCTTTAAATTCATTTTTCGTGTGCCAAACTCAAATTTAACGGTTTTGCAGGTTCCTGCTCATTTGGCAAAACTGTTTAAAGCGCATTTCAACGCGGGAAGTTAAACTTAATATTTTTGTTTCAATTATAAATTACTGACTGTATAAAATTTGTTTTCCCGCACAAACAATTCAGAAAATATTTCGCCGTAAATAAAAAACACGAGCAATTTCTTACTCGTGCCTTCTAATTTAGTTTGTGATAAATTTTATCTGACCGGGCTAACAATTCGTCTATCGTCGTCGTCGTCGTTATTTCTTAAAACTACTACTACCGCGACAGCAACAATTCCGGCAAAAACAAGCAGTGGACCGAGAGCACTGTTATTATCATCGTCATCGTCGTCGGTGGTTTGGGTTTGTTGGCTTGGAATAACGGCAGCGTTGGTGGTCGTGTTTTTAACATTGACCGTCACGCCTTCGTTGTTGAAAACTTCAGCGTTTCCGGCGGAAAGTTCTCCCGAAATATTGTTTTCGCTAATGCTTACGCTTAAAACTGAATTCGGCGTTAAATTGATATAACCCAATTTACCGAGTTTGATGGTGGCGGCGGCTTTTTCAGAAGTGGAAATGACACCGGATGAAAAGAACGTTCGTCCGCTGAAGGCGCGTTCTCCGTTGAGAGTAACAAAAGAATCGTTACTGATTGTATTTTCTCCATTAACAATGATTACGCCTGCCATCGATTTGTTCTCGCCGACTGCCAAAGCAACCATTGAAGTGCTTGCCAGAAGAGCCAGCATGAGGCAAAAAGATGTAACGCTACGAAGCCAAACTGCTTTCTTATTTTTTAACATTTATCCTAAACTCCTTTATAAGTAAAATTTAATCAATACTCTAACCTTTTTTAAAGTTAAAAGTCAAAAACTTTTTTTCAATTATTTTATAATTTACCGACAGATTGTCGAAAGACAACACCCAAAGCGTTTTTAATTAATTTCAGCCGGAAAATTCTTCGGTTTTAGCCTTGTTCCAGAGCGCGTCCATTTCCTTTAAGTTTGAATTTTCCAAAGATTTCCCACTTTTCTTTAATTCATTTTCGATAAATTTGAAGCGCCGGCGAAATTTGCGGTTTGTTTTTTTGAGCGCGGTTTCCGGTTCAACTTCCAGACGGCGCGCCAAATTTACTAATACAAAAAGCAAATCACCGATTTCTTCTTCAATATTAACGATTTCATTTTCGGCAATGGCGTTTTTCAGTTCGCTCGCTTCTTCATCCAATTTTTCAAAAATCTGTTCAGTATTTTCCCAGTCAAAACCGACTTTCGCGGCTTTCCCGGTCAATTTATTTGCTTCAATCAGCGCCGGAAAAGTCAGCGGCACGTCTTCTAAAATTGAATTTTTTGGATTTTTGCTCTGACCGGTAATTTTTCGTTCTGCTTTTTTCAGTTCATCCCAATTCTTCAAAACCTCATCTGCCGTATCAAATTGTTTGTCGCCGAAAACGTGCGGATGGCGAAGAATCATTTTGCGCGTGATCGTCGCGCACACGTCCTCGATTGTAAAATCACCTAATTCTTCAGCAATCTGTGAATGAAAAACTATCTGCAATAGTAAGTCGCCAAGTTCTTCGCGCAGATTTTCGGTTTTTCCGGCAGCCGCCTCCTGAATCGCGTCAAAGCTTTCAAAAGCTTCTTCCAAAAGATACGGCGCGAGGCTCTCGTAAGTCTGTTCTCGATCCCAGGGGCAACCATCAGGCGCGCGCAACCGCAACATCACGGAGAGAAGTTCATCAAAATTTTTCGACATAATTCTTTACAGTTACCAGTTATCAGTTAACTGTAACAAGCAATCTTTATTTGTTCAGCAACTTTAACAGCCAATCTTCCTATAAATTAGCATCTAAAATGTTTCCCACTTACTGCTCACTGCCAATGTTCACTGATTCTGATTTTGAACTTTCTTTCCGCTAAATGCTACTATCGGATTATTAATTTTTAAGGATGTTTTTGAAAAACAATGATTGGAAGAGAAGATATTAACGAAGAAGAACCGGTGATGAAGGTTCTGGATAAACGTAAATTTAATTCGGACGGAAGTGTGCGTGAAGGTGTCGAGCTTCCGTCTGAACAGCCAAAAGAGCCGAAAAAAGAAGAAACTCCGATTGAGGGAGAGAGCCGGCAAACCATCGAAACCTTCAACGAATCGACGGTTGAAAAACAGGCGAAGACGGGAACAACCGTTCCGGAAGACGAGGAAATGTTTGAAGAAGACGATTTTCCGGGCGCCGACGACCCGGCAAGTTTCGTCAATTTTCTGTCAACCTTGGCTTCGCAAGCCGCTTCTTCGCTTGGCGCGATGCCACATCCGGCGACCGGACAGCGCACGGTTGATTTGGAAACGGGAAAATACTGGATCGACGTTCTCGCTATGCTCAGCGAAAAAACCGAAGGCAATCTTCACGCGCAGGAAAAGCGGCTTTTTGAAGGCTTGCTTTCTGATTTGCGAATGCAGTTTGTTGCCCTGACTCGCGCTTCGGAAGAAAAACTCAAACAACAGGCGGCGCAGAAATTCTCGGCAAAAGATATTTTGGGTAAGAAATAGTCCGGAGAGTCTGGGAAGTCCAGAGAATCCGGGGAGTATGGAAAGTTAGTAATTATATACTTAATTTCGATTTGACTCTCCAGACTCTCCGGACTTTAAGCTTATGAAATTAACTTTTCTTGGCACCGGGACATCAACCGGTGTCCCTTCGATTGCCTGCGATTGTGAAACTTGTCTTTCCGACGACCCGAAAGACAAGCGTCTGCGCGTTTCGATTCTAATTGAACACGACGGCAAAACGATTCTCGTTGATACTTCGTCAGACTTTCGCCAGCAAGCTCTCCGCGCAAAAATAAAAAAACTCGACGCGATTTTGATCACGCACTGCCACGTTGACCACGTTTTTGGAATGGACGATATTCGCCCACTCAATTTCCGGTATGGCGCGATGGGAATTTACGCCGACGAAATTGCCTGGAAGGATTTACGCCGCATTTTTCAGTATATTTTTCAGCCGACGCATTTCGGCGGCGGTTTGCCGCAGCTGATTCCGCACGTCATTGAAAAAGATGCGCCGTTTAGTTTTAGCAAAAACCTTCTGGTCACGCCGCTCGAAGTAATTCATGGTCAACTGCCCGTTATTGCTTATCGTTTTAATGATTTTGCATACGCGACGGATTTAAATTTTATTCCCGAAAAAGCGATGCAGAGCTTACAGAATTTAGACGTTCTGGTTCTCGATTGCGTCCGCATCAAACCGCACGCGACGCATCTGGGTTTGCAGGAAGCGCTCGAATATATCGAGAAACTCAAGCCGAAACGCGCATTTTTAACGCATCTAAATCACGATGTTTTGTATGAACGCGATTCAAAACTCCTGCCTGATAATGTGTGGTTCGCAGTTGATGAATTAATAGTTACTAATGAATAAGAGAATTTGCTCCCTATCTCTTTTCTTTCTATGAAAATTTTTCACGGCACGGACAACGCGAAAATTTTGCGCCCAACGGTTTTAACCCTTGGCGTTTTCGACGGTTTACATCTCGGTCATCAAGCGATTATGCAAACCGTTGTGAGCCGCGCTCTAGCTGTAAATGCCGTGCCAACCGCAATTACATTTGATCCGCATCCGCGCTCCGTAATCAACCCCGAAAATGCACCTCCGCTTTTGCAAACGCTTGATCAGCGATTAAACGCGCTCGAATTTTTCGGTATCGAGCAAACTGTTATCGTTCGCTTCGATCAGGATTTTGCGGCGCAGGACGCTGAACTTTTTTTGCGTGAAATAATTTACGAACGTCTTCAGGCGCGGGAAGTTTATCTCGGAAAAGGCTTTGCTTTCGGCAAAAATCGCGGTGGAAATATCGAACTTTTGCGCCGAATGAGCGAGGAACTCGGATTTTTTGCCGACGAAGTTCCCGAAGTTTGTTTGCGCGGCGCAAGAATTTCTTCTTCAAAAATCCGTGAATTGCTCGCTCTCGGAAAAGTAAATCTCGCCCGCCGAATGCTCGGACGACCTTATGGCGTCGAAGGCGTAATTATTCGCGGCGACCAGCGCGGACGAACAATCGGCTTTCCGACTGCAAACTTAAAGCCGCAAAATCGCGTGATTCCGAAATACGGTGTTTACGCGACGGCAAATCTGATCGGCGGCAGATGGCGGCGAAGCATCACAAATGTCGGCGTGCGTCCAACTTTTGAAGGTGACAGGGAGCCTTCGATTGAATCTTATATTTTCGACTTTGACGGGAACCTCTACGGCGATGTTCTGCGCGTCCGCTTTCTGCATCGAATAAGAGATGAACGTAAGTTCGGCGGTATTGAAGAATTAAAAATACAAATCGCTAAAGATAGCCGACTTGCCCTGAATTATTTCGCGCGTTTTGGCGTAAAGAGTATGCTGGATTTGACGTAAGAGGCTTTACTAAAATTTATAAGAGAAGCAGACTGATCTTTGTGAAATTTTTTGCAAACCACGGACGGTTCTGCGATTCTAAATGGGAATTGTGGATTTATGAACTAAGGATTTATTAATGAACGAAAACACCCAGGTTATAACGTTGAAAGAAGAGCTAATTGAACCGATATTGGAAAACAGAAATGGTAAACACGCTTTATTGCCGGTAAAAAAGTTGCCGGTTTCAAAACAAATTGCCAATCACGATTTAATCGCTGAACAAAAGCTTCTCATTGAAAAGGAAACCGAAATTGAAAAAAGTTATCGCGGTATTAATGGTTATCTAAGACTTTTTCAGGTGTCGAAGGTTATTGGAATGTTGGCGCTTTATCTTTATCTTGATCAATATGATCTGCATCACTCGCAAGCTCAAAAACAAGCCGGGAAGCGAATGGAAACGGCGAAGCGCTTAACCTGGCTCGCGATTTTGGGCGAAAAATTTCACCAAACAAATTTCGCGTTTTTTCACGATTTTATGCTCCTTCTGCGGCGGCATTTTATCGGAAACGAAGCGAACAAAGAAATTAATCACGAGAAACAAGCCGTCTGGCTTAAAGAAAATCTGATTGAACTGGGTCCGACGTTTATCAAAATCGGACAATCGCTTGGAACGCGCGCCGACCTTCTGCCGCTTCCTTTTGTTAAAGCGTTGGGCGAATTGCAGGATAATGTTCCTTCGTTTCCAAACGAAATCGCTTTCGCGCGGATCGAAAAAGAGCTCGGACGAAAGATAAATGAAGTTTATGCGGAATTTGATGTCGAACCGATTGCCGCGGCGTCTCTCGGACAAGTTTACCGCGCCAAACTTTTCACGGGCGAGGAAGTCGCCGTCAAAGTTCAACGTCCGAATTTGAATGCAACTATTAAAGGTGACATTGAAATTTTGCGCAAAGTCGCCAAATTTGCCGAGCGGTTTCCGTCGCTTAATGAGAACGCCGATTGGGCGGGAATGTTAAGAGAATTTGACGAAACGATTCACGAAGAAATGGATTATTCGGCGGAAGGCAAAAACGCCGAGCGGTTCCGCGAAAGTTTCAAAGAATGGACAAATGTTCACGTTCCGACAATTTATTGGAACGCGACGAGCGAAAAAGTTTTGACGATGGAATTTATCAACGGCGATAAAGTTGTCGAACTCGAAAAGCTCAAGGCGCGCGGCGTGTCGCCGGAAAAGGTTAATCGTCTGTTGATCAAAACTTATTTAAAACAGCTTCTGGAAGACGGATTTTTTCACGCCGATCCGCATCCAGGCAATCTTCTGGTGATGCCGGACGGAAGGCTCGCATTTTTCGATTTCGGAATGGTCGGCAGAATCTCGCCGCAGCTGCAGTCAAAAATGATCGATGCGTTTTTCCACGTCGTCGCCAAAGACCCGGCGGGAATCGCGCAGGATTTAATTGACCTCGATTTTATGAAACCGGGAACAAATCCGGACGCGGTGCGCCCGGTCGTTGAAAAAATGTTCGAGTTTCATCTGAACCTAAAACTTAAGGACGTTAATTTCAAAGAGCTAACCTACGATTTGGCTGACGTGATGTATGATTATCCGTTTCGCCTGCCGTCAAATTTTACATACATTATGCGGGCTTTGATGACGCTCGAAGGCATCGGAATTATCACCGATCCGGAATTTAATTTTTTTGAAACGGCAAAACCTTACGCCAAAGAATTTATGTTTAAGCGTGAAGGCAAAGATTTGCGAAAACTTTTGACTGACAAACTTTTAGGACGCGGCGCAGACGGAAAAGTTGATCTCGACAGAACCTGGAAGCTGGCAAAAATGGCGTTTAAGACGGTTTGGAACACGGGAAAATAGTTTTGTAATTAACGAAAAATTATTTATAAATTAAATAAAATGACTGATGTAAATTTCTTACATCAGTCATTTTATTTGCAAAAATTCCGTCAATTAGGAAGGCGAAGCGACTTTGACTTTTTCGCTGTCGTCTTTTATCTGATCGGCTTGAACAGCCATCAGCGGATTCTTCTTGTTTGTGATATTTTGCAAAGTTTGACCGGCTCCCGTCAGTTCGACATTTGCCGAAAGCACACGCGAGACTCTCTGAGGCAGGAGCATCGGCGCGAGTTTGGCAACCGAATTGGCGAGCGAGACAATATCCCCGCCGCCTGACCAATTTTCGCGTACGACTGATTCGTCCGCACGATTGATCAGCCGAACAAGCGTCAGCGCGACCAGATATAAATCGTCGATTTGCCCGATAAAAGGGAAAATGTCGGGAATAAAATCGAGCGGCATAATCACATAAACAATCGCCGCCGCAAACAAAGCTTTATCAACCGCCGGAACACGCCCGTCAATCAAGAGATTTCCGAGAAGCTTTACCATATTCGGCAAAAACATCAGCATATTTTTCAGGCGACTTTTTGCCTGTCCTTTTTCTTTGCGCGTCGGTTTGTCAGTTTTTACTTCTTCCAGTCCATTCATTTCATTATTCTCCCTTCAATACGTTTACATTTATCATATAATAAAAATCCAAAATTGAATTATAGATTTTTATTAATAGACATTTAAAAATAAATAACAATGGTTAAACGAATGAAATTATGATTTTACAAAAAATTCGCGTTCGCGCCGCCGCCGATCCTCAGCATATCGTTTTGCCCGAAGGCGAAGATGCCAGAACAATTGCCGCCGCCGAAATGTGCGTCCGCGAAAGAATAGCAAAAATTACGATTCTCGGCGATGAAGAAAAAATCCGTGAAGCGGCGCGAAGTGTAAATGCCAATCTGAATGGCGTTGAAATTCTTGATCACCGAAGATCAGCTGATTTTGGCAAAATGGCAACGCTCTATCACGAACTGCGGCGGGCGAAAGGCGTAACGCTTGAAGAAGCCGAACAAACTGTTAAAGATCCGCTTTTCTACGGAAATCTGCTGGTCAGACTCGGAAGAGTGGATGGCTCGGTGGCAGGCGCGACAAACACGACCGCGCACACGGTTCGCGCCGCTCTGCACTGCATCGGCGCAAGACAAAATTTCAAAACCGTTTCGAGCTTTTTTCTGATGGTTGTGCCAAATAAAAATTTTGGCGCGAACGGCGCGATGATTTATGCCGACTGCGGCGTGGTTATTGACCCGAACGTTTCGGAACTGGCGGAAATCGCCATTACGTCAGCGGACTCTTGCCGCGCGCTTTTACAGGTTGAGCCAAAAGTTGCGATGCTCTCATTTTCGACGAAGGGAAGCGCGAAACATCCATTCATCGATAAAATTGTCGAAGCGACAAAAACCGTGCGGGCGCGTTTTCCAGAACTTGCAGTCGACGGCGAACTTCAGGCGGACGCGGCTTTGATTTCTGCCGTTGCCGAATCAAAAGCTGCCGGCTCGAGCGTCGCTGGATACGCGAATGTTTTGATATTTCCGGACTTAAACAGCGGAAACATTGCTTATAAATTAACTGAAAGATTAACCGGCGGAACTGCCATCGGACCAATTTTGCAGGGTTTGGACAAACCCGCCAATGATTTATCACGGGGCTGCAAAGCCGAAGACATTGCTGACGCGGTGGCGATTACGGCGGTACAGTCGCAGGCGAGAAAGATATCTTAAAATAAAAAACCACGCTGCTAAACAGCACATTAAGAAAATTTCATTGTTAAAACTTTTTGTCGCAGTTGACGGGGAAAACGAATAGTTTTATTATTCATAGTTCATGCCGGGGTGGCGAAATTGGTATACGCACCAGACTCAAAATCTGGCGGGAGCAATCCCATGTCGGTTCGACTCCGACCTTCGGCACCATACCTTCTTTTTATTTGTTGGGAATAGAGGATTTAACTTTACTAAGATTAAATCTTTGTCCAAACAAAGTCCAAGAAAAATTAACTTGCAGCTTTTTCTATTTCATCGACAGTT
>JACCRD010000211.1 GCA_013813755.1 Acidobacteriota bacterium
TTTATAACCCGCCCCCGTCAGAATCGTCTCCAACACGTCGCGCATTATTTCTTCATCATCACAAACTAAAATTGAACCTTTTTTCGCCATAAAATTTTAAAAATATACCAAAAATCTATTTTAACAATTAAGTTTCAATAAAAAAAGATGTCTCCATTGCTGAAGACATCTCCAAAATATTTCCCAGATCGGTTAAATCTTAGAAATCAAAGCGTGCGCC
Organism: Acidobacteriota bacterium; assembly: GCA_013813755.1. Lineage (GTDB taxonomy): Bacteria > Acidobacteriota > Blastocatellia > Pyrinomonadales > Pyrinomonadaceae. The sequence goes on from JACCRD010000211.1 coordinate 221, forward strand.
AAATTGAATAATACGCGGGGCGTAGTTAGAGAATATCTGTCCAAAACTCGTACTATTGACATTAAAGTCTCCAGTAAAGAAGTTTGGTCGGTTAAATACATTAAAAGCTTCTCCACGTAATTGTAATCTAACGGTTTCGCCAAACCGAATATTCTTACTCAAACCCATATCCACGTTAATGAATTTCGGACCGTTGATAAAGTTTCTTTGTAGATTTCCGGTTTCTCCCGGTTGATTTAGGAAGAAAACCTGTCCTTCAAAAGGTGCTTGGTCAACTGCACTTGCGCCGCGGATGCTGGCAATAGTAACACCAGCGGGAAGCGGTTGGGTTAAGTCAAGTCTTTGACCATTTGAACCAAGAGCAAACAAAACACTTGGATTGATGGCAAAAACACCGTTGGGGGTTACAAATACTCCAGTCAATTCTTTGATTTCTTTAGTCGTTAAACTTGAAGTAGCAGATTGTCTACCCGAACGAACAGTGCGATTCAGGGTTCCACGCGGGTCAACTACTCCGAGAGGAACGCCTGAACTAAGCGTTATAATCGAAGTGAATTGGAAGCCGCCGAAAATTGCATTTGCAATACCGCCTTGGTTTAAGAACCGCTTTCCTTTACCAAAAGGTAATTCGAGAATGAAATTGGTATTTAAGGTGTGTGTTCGATCATAATCCGGACGACCAAAATCTAAACGGGGATTGGCATTATCCAAAAATGGATTAACACGAGTCTGACCATCATCAACTATATCAGCCAGAATTTTCTGGAACGTATAGTTCGATTGGAAAGCAAATCCATCAGCGAAACGGTGACGAACTTCGGCTTGCAAAGAGTTGTAGCGATACTGACCGCCGTTCGTCAAAAAATTAGCAATACCTGTATTTGGATTCGCCAGAAAGTTTACATTACCTGCTAAGCCATTTTGAATGTAAATAGCAGCTAAGTCAGCCGGAGTTCCCTGTCTTAATTGATTGGTAATCGTCGCGCTTGTTAAAAGACCACCACTGCCTAATCGCGGAAATACTGTTAAAGCCTGACACCCGGCGTTTTGAGTAGTTGTACAAGCGGCATTACCAGTTAACAATAAGTTTGAGCGGGCGCGAATAAAGTCTTGAAGAAACCCGTTGTCGCGGATGTTAACTTGGTTAAAGTCAATTGAGCGCGTTACTTCGTCACTACGACCACCAACATATCTAACTTCCAAAACGGTTTTAAATCCGAGTTCACGCTGAATACCAAAATTGTATTCATAAGATTTTTGCACTTGTAAATTTGGATCAACTAAAGAAACAACCCCGAATCTACCAAATGCCGCTGTATTATTCGCTGCAAAAGGAAGCGGGAAAGTATTAAGTGTTGGAGCTGTAAAGTTTGTCGGCAAGCCCTGAAATCCCGTAACCGGATTTAACGTTGCGCGTAGATTGGTTGAGCCGGTTGCGCTTCTGGCATTAACGCCGACCGAACCTAGACCACTATTATTTAGGTTTGCGTTGTCAGCAGAGCGTATATATTCATCATTGTTAAAGTTAACGCGGAAACCGCCTCTGATGACTGTTCCGCCGCCTAACAATCCTGAAAACAACCCTTTTTCAAATTTGGGCGAGTAAGCAAAGCTGATGTTCGGACCAAAGTTATTTTTGTCCGCTTTGAAAAAATCACCTTTTCTTCCGGCGTTTCCGCCGACCAGTTGATAAACGCCGTTTGGATCAAGCAAATCTTGCACCGGATCGTCAAAGTTTGTAACTCGCGGTTCTAAGTATAAACCGCGCGGGTCATTAAGCGGGGTATATAACTCGTAGCGCAAACCGAGATTAAGCGTTAAGTTGGGGGTAACGCGCCATTGATCTGAAACATAAGCTGAGTAAGTTTCAAAATTCAACAAACGAACTGACCGCGAACCGACTTCAAAACCTCGACTAAGGTCTTGCAAATTTGCCGTTACCCCGCCGCTACCGACGATACCAGCCAACAAGAAACGCAAAGCATTAGCACGCGCTAAATCAGTGTTGCTGATTCCGCCTGTGAATAAAGCTGAGGTTAAACCCGGCGTTTCAGTATTACTAGTGCCAGTAATAGAAAAAGTCGGAGTTATACCGGCATCGTTTAATGCTTCGACGTTGTATGCCTGAAGCTGTGCGCCAAAGCGTAGCGAATGGTTGCCGATTGTATAAACCGCATTGTCCTGAATGTTTTTATACAAAGTATTTCTTCCCTGCGAACGGAAAGACGCTTCAGCGTTAGTAACGAGCGGAAGACCAATCAAGAAATCCGTCGCAACACCATTTTCAGTAAAAAATGGCTTTGTTTCCTGGAATCCACCGCGAATTTCATTGGAGAAATTACTGCCCAGCGTCGTTTGATACGCCGCTGCAAAAAACTGGGTCGGACCGCCTTGATTAGCAGTATTGTCGGACTCAAATCCAGCGGCAAGATCCGTGCGAGCATCTATGTTTTTATTATATTTATAAACAAAATTCACGGTATTTCTGTCATTGAGATCAAGGTCAAAACGTCCCGTAACTCCATTGCGTTCTTCCGGATTTGCACGCAGAAAGTTTACTGTCTGCAAAAAGTCTGTTCCGGTAGTAATTCCATTTCCGGTTGTCGGAAGCCGACTCAAAATACGGGATTGAATTATAGGACTAACCCCTAAAACTCCGCCATTACTTGTAAAAACTGTTTGATTAGCCGCCGGAGCAAGATTCAAATTCGCCCCGGTTAAAACATTTACAGTTCTTTGCACGCCGGCAGTATCGGTATAGGTAAAATTACCATTACGTGCCGGAGCAAGTAGAGTTGTACCGCTAGCAGTGACTTGGTTTGCTAAGCGGAAGCCTTCGTAATTGAAGAAGAAAAAAGCCTTATTTCTTGCAACCACTGGACCGCCTTCACCAAAGTTAAGAATTGGTACCGGACCGCTGATGCTGCCGCCAAACTCATTGCGATTTAAGAACGGTCTAGGAGTCCCATTTAAGTTACCGAAAAACGAATTAGCAGCAAAATCCGAGTTACGGTTGAATGCATATAGCGCCCCATGGAAATTTTGACCTCCACGCGGCGTCACAAGTTGGACTTGGGTTGAACCTGAACCTAACTCCGCACCGGCATTTTGCAAAACCACGTTAAATTCGCCCGTATCGTCAACTGATGGTCGGTCGGAAACAAATCCGCCGCTACGAATAAAATTGTCCTGAACATTTAATCCATCACGCGTGTAATTTACAGACGACGAACGTTGTCCGTTAATTGAGTTACTGGTAGCATTTACACCTGCTTGTAAGTTGAGCAGAGAAAGCGGATTGCGTCCGTTTAACGGAAGTTCCCGAATTTGTTGCGGACTAACTGTGGTACTTAATTCAGCGGTAGTCGAATTAATCTGTTCAGCGCCTGCCGTTACGGTTACTTCTTCCGTAACCGCGCCTACTTCTAGCAACGCGTTCAGCGGGTAATCCTGTCCGACGTCAATTTTCAGTTCGTTGGTTGTTAAAGTTTTATAACCCGTAGCTGTGATGGTTACTGTGTAAGTACCGAATTCGAGTTGTGAAACAGTAAAATTACCGTCAGAACTGGCAGTGACTGTTTGCTCACGCCCGGTCTGATTATCCCTCACAACAATTGTCGCGCCGGGTATCGCTCCGTCCGGAGCGGAAACCGTTCCGACTATTCTTCCAGCCGTTGTTTGTCCTAAAACAAACGCTGTTGACAGAAAAAATGTCAAAATCATTAATACAAAGTTCTTTTTCATTTTTTTTCGTTCCATAATCCTTGTAATTAGTAAAAGTATTGCAATTGAATTTGAGTAAAAATTTACGATATATTTACGGCGGACAGAAAAGTTATACGCTATCTTCAGCAACCGATATGCCATACAAATAATTTAGCTATAATCTATTAAAATGCAATACTTTAAGTTAGACAGACAGTTTTTGCTGAGTCCTTTTCGCCCGTGCTTTTGGATTTTCGTTTCAAAAAATCCATAAATATGGAAAATATTTGTAAACTTTTATTATCAAATATCTGGTTGCAAAATTACGTTATTCTATTTTCACTTTTCGCCGTACTTTTTAATATTTTTGAGCAGCTGTTTAAATATTGATGAATAAAGAATCTAAAATTTATATGGGTTGTCAGGGCTGGAATTATGATGATTGGACGACGAAGCCTTTGCAGGAAACGGTTTTTTATCCGCGCGGCACGCGGGCTGACAAAATGCTTGAAACTTATTCAAAGGTTTTCGAAACGGTAGAGATTGATTCGACATTTTATGCTGTTCCGGCGAGTTCCGCTGTTGAAGGATGGTATACAAAAACGCCTGAAAATTTTATGTTCTCACTGAAAATGCCGCAGGAAATTACGCATAATTTCGCGCTCGACAAAAATTCTTACCCGGTTTTGGAAGAATTCTGTGAACGCGTCGCGCTTCTAAAAGAGAAACTCGGCGTGGTGCTTGTTCAGCTCGCGCCGCAATTTGAAGCGTCGAAAGAAAATGCTCAAAATTTACGCCGGTTTTTGGAGCGGCTTCCAAAAGAGATTCGCTTCGCGGTCGAGTTTCGTGATCGGCAATGGCTGACCGACTGGACTTTTGAAGAACTCGAAAAAAATAATGTCGCGCTGTGTTTGGTCGAAGGGAGTTGGATTCCGCGCGCAATGATGTTTGACGCGATGTCAAAAAATATAGCTGATTTCATTTATGTCAGATTTATGGGCGAGAGAGATTTAACACATTTTGATAAAATTCAACGTCGGCAAGACGCAAATCTGGAGATTTGGAAAGAAGAAATCAAAAAGATCGAGGCAAAAGACATTTTCGTTTATTTCAGCAATTTCTACGAGGGACACGCACCCGCCAGCGCGAATAAGTTAAAAACATTATTTGGGCAAAAAACAATTAAAGCCGGGAGTCTTGAAAATCAAAAATCACTTTTTTGAGAAATTTAGCTGCGAACAAATATGAAAGGACACGAAATTATATCAAAGAGTCATAAAAGACGGAGTGGATAAACAGTGCGAAAGCTTTGTTTGTATTTTTGTGTTTGTTCGCGTTTGTTCGTAGCCAAATTTCTTTGAATTTTCTGTAGCGAATATTTCTTTCAAACCTTTTCACTCCTTTCAACGTAAAAGCAGATAAGTTTGCGCACCTGGAGCGGAAACTAAAGAAAGTTTTGGAGTAAGTTTTAATAAATGGCAATGTCAAAAACAGCAAAAACACTTCTAATCATCGGCGGGGTTCTGTGCGCCGTCGTTCTTGTAGCAATTATCGGTATCGCGCTTCTAATTGAGGCGATGGGGAAATCAACTATCGCCGACAACAGCGTCTTAGTCTTAAATGTTTCGGGGAGTCTGCCGGATTACGCGGCGGAAGACCCGACGGCTAAAATTTTTGGTATCAATCAAGCGCAGTCTTTGTCGAGTCTTCTGACCCAGCTTAAAAAAGCAAAAGTTGACGCGCGGGTCGGCGCAGTCCTTCTCGACATTGATTATCCGGCAATCGGTTGGGGAAAAGCCGAAGAATTACGCGCCGCGATTACCGATTACAAAACTTCCGGCAAACCCGTCTATGCTTATATGGAAGGCGGTTCAAACAAAGAATATTACGTTGCCATCGCCGCTGATAAAATTTTTATGCCGCCGACGGGGGATTTATTTATTAACGGTTTTGCCGCTCAAGCCCAGTTTTATAAAGGCTCGCTCGATAAGCTCGGCGTCGAGTGGGAGGACGTTCACGTCGGCAAATATAAAAGTTTGAGCGAATCGTTCACGCGCACAGACCACTCACCGGAATCGCGCGAAGTCGTCAACGCGATTCTCGACGATTATTTCGGGCGCGTCGTGAGCGCGATTAGTGAGGCGCGCAAAAAATCGCCGGAAGAAGTGCGGGCGATTATCGATAACGCGCGTTACACAGCCGTTTCCGCGCAGCAGGAAAATTTGATTGACGGCGCGAAATACCGCGATGAAGTAAATCAGGAATTAAAAATCCGGCTCGGTTATAAGGAGACGGAAAATCTGCGTCAGACGACGGCGAACGCCTACAAGGAAATTACTCCGGAATCGCTCGGCTTAAACGATGGTGAACGAATTGCCGTGATTTTCGCTTCCGGAATTATTACGTCCGGCAAATCCGCCGACGGCAACTTCGGCGCGGCGCAAACAATCGGCTCGGACACAATCAGCAAGGCGGTGAAGGACGCGGCAGACGACGATTCAATCAAGGCGATTGTGTTGCGCGTGGATTCAGGCGGCGGATCGGCTCTGGCTTCTGATTTGATGTGGCACACGCTCGAATACGCAAAAACGAAAAAGCCGATTGTCACTTCGATGGGCGATGTCGCCGCATCAGGCGGTTATTATATCGCCGCCAATTCGCATAAAATTGTCGCCGAACCTTCAACTATTACCGGCTCAATCGGCGTAGTTTTAGGTCGTCCGGTAATCGGCGGTTTATACGAATGGCTTGGAATTAGTAACGAATATATCTCGCGCGGTAAAAACGCCGCCATCTTCCGCGAAGACAAAAAATGGACGCCGGAGGAGCGAGAAGTGTTCCAGCGCAGCGCGAACTTTTTTTATTGGGATAACTTTGTACCCAAGGTCGCCGCCGGGCGCGGGCGCAGTGTCGAGCAAATCCACGAAGTCGCGCAGGGGCGCGTGTGGACTGGAGCGCAGGCAAAAGAAAACGGTTTAATTGACGAATTCGGTGGACTAACCCGCGCCGTTGAGGTTGCCAAAGAATTGGCGAATCTGCCTGCCGATAAAGATGTTAAGCGCGTTGTATTTCCAGCCCCGCGCCCATTCCTGCAATCTATTTTCGGCGGTGATGATGAAGAACCTACTGTTAGCGCGGCTGGAAAAGCGCAACAGGACGCGATTGTCAAAGCTTTGCCAAAAGCGCTTCAAAAAATGTTTCGCTATGCAGCTTTATACGATAATTTGAACCGTGGTGAAACAATGGCGATATTGCCGCTCGAACTCGAAATCAAATAAAACATAAACTTAAAGCTTTAAAAGGAATGCGGAACGGCAGTCAAGCGCTTTTCTGCATTCCTTTTGTGGTGCAGGAATTTCATACACATTCATTTTATTGAATATCATCACTAATTTTTCAGTCTTTGTAAGTGCCTGTAAAGAAAAACTTTATCTCGTCAGGCATAGCTTTTGCAAAACAATCCATTATCAAAAATTGATTCGTTAATTTTTCAAACGAGTCAATTTTCATTTTGGGAGGATTTATTATTATGAAAACCACAACAAAATTCAGTTTCGGATTGCTTGTTTCAACTGCCTTGACCGGCGCTGCCTTCGCGCAGACACCGACATCAACGCCAGTTAAAACTACTGAAACAACAACAAAAACAACAACGACGACTCCGACGACTCCGACAACAACGACAAAAAAAACAATAACAACGACTCCGACAACAACGACAATGGAGACGCCAACGACGACGACGACAACTACGATGAAAACGGATGTCGTGCAGAATTCGGACGGATCTTACAGCGTGATCGAATATCCGGTCGGAAAAGAAGTAGTAGTCGAATTTATGCCAACCGATAAGGCGATGACTGCGAAGGGATTAGCTCGTGTAATGCGAATGGGTGAAGAAACGACGATTAATTTTGATTTAAACGGTCTTGACGCTTCTTCGAATTATCACGCATATGCTGTTGATCCGGCTGGCAATTCGACATATTTAGGTCCGATCAAGGCTGAAAATGGAATAGCTAAAACTAGTTTCAAAACACCTTCAAATCAATTTATGCTCGTGCTTTCGCCAACTGAAGGTTTAACAACTATTGGCACAGATACAGCAGTTGCATTTCGCAGCGCGGTGCCGAAAGGCTTTGCGGTAGTCAATAATCGTGCAACCACAACAGTTGCTGAAGGGAAACAGGTAGCTGAAACCCAGGGCGTTGACTCAACTTATGAAGTTCCACTACTTGGAGTTTCAGGTTTTAAAAAGGGAGAAACCGAAATAAGAGTCAACTTTTCAGGAGAACTTGAAGGATTAAAAGGAAAAGCCTATATCGATAGTAGCAAACAAGGCGTATCAAAAATTAAAATGCGTTTCGATGATATGAAACTGGCTCCGAAAGAAAAACGATATGTTCTTTGGGCAGTTTCATCGACTAAGGAATATACGAAAATCGGGCAAGTAATTAATACGGGTAAACGACAGGAATCCGAGATTCGCGGCGAAACCGCTTTACAGGATTTTGGTTTATTTGTAACTGTTGAAGATAAGGATGTTCTGCAGCCAACCAGCAGAATCTTTTCAGCTTTTTCATTAAAGTAAAATGTTTCAGAAGTTTTAATCTTACGGAATAGCGACAAGCCTAAAATTAGGCTTGTCGCTTTTTTGTGGGGTGTGAACTTTAGTTACCCTTTTAACCTGAGAAATAAATTTTACGTTACCTTGTTAAACTTTTCAAAAAGTTTTGTTTCATACTTGAAACAAAACTTGACTTATGTTAAATTCGTTTCATTGATGAAACAAAGTATTTTTAATCAGAAACATTTAAGGCACGGAAAATAAGGGAAAGTATTAGGTTAAAAAAGTTTGAGGAAAAAGCATAATGATAAATGCGAATAAACCAAAAGTTAATCCACTCAGTCGTATGCCGCGTCAGCAGCGCCTTATTATGGCGATTCGCGGCGGTGCTGGTGTTGGTAAAAGTCATTTTATAAGCTCGATGAGCGAAGCCGGTTTGGGGAAGCTCTGCATTTTTGACACCGAACGAAAAGCCCGCCTGCTACGCGGTGTTGGGACTGCTTTTGACGCTTTAGAAATTGAAAAAACCGATGAATTGCCGGAATTTATTGAATGGGCACTGAACGGTGAAGGACGCGAGCAAAATTACGGCTGTTTCGCGCTCGACAGTTGGGCGGCTTATTTTGGCGCGAAACATTCCGAAATGATCGAAGCTGTTCGGGCAAGAACCGGCGACCCGCTGGCACAACCTTCCGCCGAAGAACTGGCAGCAGATCAAATGATTTTGCAGGGTGTTCTGCGCAGGCTGTGCATTGAAAGCGGTAAAAGCGTGGTCATTGCTGACCAAATCGCGGCACGAGGTAAGGAAGCAAAAGAAGATAATGAAATTGGACGCGTTCTGCCGATGACAGCTTCGGGACTCGAATATTTTGTCGATGTAATGATCGAAGTTTCGATGCAGGAGCGCGATGGCGAAATCACGCGTGTTTTCCAGGTTGTAAAAAGCAATTCACCGGCGTTTGAAGTCGGCTTTGAAATGACCGGAAACATTGGTTTTAAAGATTTTCTCGATCATATGAAAGCCGAAAACGCTCTGGAACTAGCGTTTGATAAACCCGCCAAATCAGATGTGCCTGAATTTATCGAAGAAAACGCTCCGCTCTCGATTGCGCCGCAGGTAATGACTGTTGATGATTTAATCAAAAAGGCGGAAGGAAATGGGTTTAAGCAGGCAGACATCGTGACGGGCGCGAAGATTTATCACAATCAACCAAATATTTATCATTTGACGAGCGAGCAGATCGCGGATTTAGATCGCCGGATGTCAGCGCGGATGGCAAAAATACAGACTGAGCCGGAGAAAGAAGAAAAATCTGTTAAACGGATTAAATCTGCTTAAAATTTCGCACTGGGCAAAAGGCGAAAAAAAAGATAAAGGAGAAAGATTTAAGTTCATAAATCTTTCTCCTTTATCTTTTTTAAGCGGAAAATAAATTTTCTAAATTTCGTGTCGATTTGCCATTGCTTTGTCCATCGTTACTTCGTCGACAAATTCCAAATCCGAACCAACCGGCATTCCCATCGCAATTCTGGTAACGCGCATGCCCAAAGGTTTCAAAAGTCGCGCGATATAATTTGCTGTGGCTTCACCCTCAGTTGTCGGGTTTGTGGCGACTATTATTTCCTTAACTTCAACGCCGTCATTATTATCCGGCATCAGGCGCGGAATCAGATTCGTCAACATTAATTCGTCGGGACCGACACCGCGAATCGGTGAAAGCGCGCCGTGCAAAATGTGGTATAAACCTTTATAACTGCGGGTTTTTTCGACGGCAACCAGATTATAAGGTTCTTCGATTACACAAATTATCGAGCGGTCACGCGATGACGCAGTGCAATACATACACGGATTAACGTCAGTCAGATTATTACAAATTGAGCAGAAAACTATTTTCTGTTTGACTTCCTGTAAAGCTTCAACAAAGCGTTCAATTTCCGCTTCCGGGCGGCGCAGAATATAAAACGCGAGCCGTTGCGCACTTTTGTGCCCAACACCCGGCAGACGCTTAAACTCGTCAATTAATTTAGCGACAGGTTCTGAATATTCCAACATAAATAGTGGTAAACGGTAAAGTGGCAGACGATAAGTGAAAGCAAAAAACTTACCACTTACCGTTTACTACTTGGCATTACATAAGTCCCGGCGGCAGCATTCCGCCTAATCTGCCTTTCAAGGATTCTTCGACTTTGCGGCGGGCTTCATTGAGCGCCGCCATCGTCATATCCTGAATCATCTCGACATCGCCGTCTTTTACCAGATCGGGCGAGATAACAAGCTCCAAGACTTCGAAATCGCCGCGCATTTTCACATTGACCGCGCCGCCGCCGGCTGATGCGTCAACCTTCATTTCCTTCATTTCTTTGCCCATCTGCTCCTGCATTTTCTGAGCTTGTTTCATCATCGAATTCATATCGAATCCACCGGGTAATTTCATAACTTTTTCTACCTTCTTTGATTAATATTTATAAACAAAATCTGTAGAATAATTGTAACATTACAGTTATTTGATTGTCT
>JACCRD010000257.1 GCA_013813755.1 Acidobacteriota bacterium
GCGTCGAAACCATCGTCAATTTCGTTGAGCAGCGGACTTCCGCCGGCAACATTTTTGTATTTCAGAACCCATAAATCGCTTCGTCCAAAATTTGTTACCATTCCGTCGGAAAGACTCGGGACGAGCATATAGGCTTCGTCTCCGTTCGAGTTTTGAATAAGCAGGCGGCGATTGGTCTGCGGCTTTTTGACACGGGTTATTTCGGTCGTAATCGGCTGCAAAAATTTTCGCCCGCGTTCAACCTGAAAAACTTTATTGAGCGGGTTTACAATATCAAAATCGAGTCGCCAATAGATGTGATGAATATGCGTTGCGCAAACGCACGGATTATCGGTTGCGCCAAAACCAAAGCGCGGGCGAATCGTTCCGTCAGCCGCAAAACGCCATTCCATAATGTATCGATACCAAGCCGCCTGCATCTCTGTGACCAACACGGTTTCATCGTTCTGCGTATAGACGGCGATGCCTCGGAAATTACCTGTGTCATTACCGCTTTCCAAAACGGTGGTGGCAACTCCTCCGGCGGGGATAATCTTAATGCCTTCAACTGGTTCGACGGCGCCTTCCGGCGTGGTAAACGCATCTTCCTGAAATAGCCAATCTCGAAACGGACCGCACGCGCCGCTTGGATATTCGACATTCAAAACCGGTGCGTGACCGCGTTTGAGAACTGATTTGCCTTTGTATCTAACATCTCTGATTTCGATGCCCGAAGCGTGTGTGCCGGAAGAAGCTGACGGGCGGATAACCAGCATTTCCCAAAGCGGTGCTCTATTTTGAGTAACGGTCAACTGATATTGCCCGGCTGTTCCCCGCGCGGTTGTCTCCTGGAAAGAATTGCGAACTCCGCAGTTCTGCGCGGCGGCTTTTGAAGTTTCCGGCGCGCCTTTTTTGTGGCGAAACGTTTTGCCGCTTTTAATTCCGACACTCACCACTTCGTTTTGCGCCGGATTTCCAGCCGCGTCAATCCCGACGTTGACCAGACGTTCAGTTGTCCCGTCTAAAACAGTAACCGGCGGCATCGGACGAAAAGTTGTCGTCGAATCGCTTGTTAAAATGCTAACCAATTTCTCATCCCGCCGCAAAATTTTTAAGGCTTCCGCAAATTCCTCTTCGCTCGGCAGCGGCTGATAAAATTCTTCCCGGATTTTTATCGTTTCCCGACCGGCAAAATCGTTTGTGACGACGATGGTTTTATCGTTTGTGTAATCGTAAAAAACAACTTGAAAGTGAGTCGGGAATTGGGTCGTGCGAACTTTAGATTCGTTTTCGAGATAATTAAATTCAAGCAGGCGATATTTTGTTTTGCTCAAAACGCTCTGCACGTCTCGATAATTTTCGACACGCTTTTTAGCCGCTTCAATTGTTTCCTGATTTGGTCCCCAAGCGGTGATTTTGATGTTAAAAGGCGTTTGAGATTTTTTATCTCGCGCCCGTTTAGTATCAGCTGTGAAAGCGAAATTAGCCGACAAAATAATTCCTAAAATCAAACCGAAAAACAGATGGTTTAAACTTTTCATTTCTTGCTCCCGAACTGCTGTGGAAAATTGATGATTTAACACCGGCAGGCTTCTTAACAGATAGCATTTTAAGTCTTTGACGGTCAAGCTTTAGCAGAGAGAAGAGAAAAAAAGCCTGTTGTGAATATTTCACACAACAGGCAATACTCAAATTTCAATAATTGAAGGATTAAAGTTTATTTACATTTTGAGTATCCGCAATCGCGGCAAAAATCACACCCCGAAGCGTGTTCGAGCTGTCCTCTACATTCGGGACAAGTTCCAATCAAACTGGACATTTTCGCGGTCGGCGCTTCATCTGAAACAACTTCGATTGTTGCCTCTGCCTTGCTCATTTGTCTTTCCGAAGACGGCAGATTCTTGAGTCGCCGGTCAATCAGCAAGAGACATTCGGCAATCGCCTGTTCGGGCGAAGTTAAAAGGCGTTCATTAAACCAGACGGCGTGCGTTGCCGTAACTTTGTTCAGACTGCGCGCTACTTCTTTAACTTCAAAACCGCCGCGCAGCATTTTTGAGGCGAGCAGTCCGACGCCTTCTGAAATCGGACCGGTAGCAAAAACTTCCATCACCTTTTCGCCATTATGATTGACGGTGACATAAAGATTTGTTCCGTCAAACGGAATGCGCCACGTCGAACCCCGCAGTTCACGCGGACGCTCGATGTGTCCACTTTCGATCATCGTTTTTGCTTCGGATGCCGGCTCAATCGCTGTCAGCTCATTACATTCGTTGATGGAAATTTGATCGACCTCTGCCGTTTCAGCTTTCTTTTGCTCAGTTTTTATCGAAGTTAGAACCTGACCTTCGCGTGAACCGTCGCGGTAGTAAGAAACACATTTGCAGCCCAAATCTCGCGCCAGACGATAAAGTTCGTCAACTGATTCGATCGTGTCGTCTTTCGCGCCGTTACAGGTTTTAGAAACCGAGTTGTCAACATTACGCTGCGCCGCTGCGAGAACCTGGACGTGCTGTTTCGACGTGATATTGAGCGCCGAAATAAAATGCGCGGGCAGTTTATCTTCATTTTCGACAACAAATTGCGCGGCTTTTTTTATTGATTCTTCGTCCGTCTGGTCGACTTCGATTCCCAAAGCCTGCGCCGCCAGAGTGTGAACATAGGTACGCGTTCCGATCGTGTCCTGGCGTACATATGCCCAGGAAAAATTCGGCTCGCAACCCGAAGACGTTTCCGCCACCAGCGAAATTGTCCCGGTCGGCGCAATCGTCGTCGTTTCGTAATTGCGCGGAGTAAGAGGCGTATCGCGCGAAATACCGATTTCTTCATATAAAAATTTGGCATACGCTTCACGGTTTGCTTCAAATTCTGGAAAAACACCCTTCTCCGCGCCAATTTTCAGCGAAGCTTTCCAGGATTCTTTGCGGACAAAGCCCATCACTTTGTCCATCAAATCAATCGAATCCTGTCCGCCATAAGTGATTTGAAGATTCAGACACAAATCGGCAAAACCCATAATTCCCAAACCGACGGGGCGTGTCCTTTTGACTACGTCGTCAATTTTCTCGAGCGGAAAATCACCTGCGTCAACAACATTGTCCAAAAATTGTGTGCTGAGATGCGTTACTCTTGCCAGTCGTTCCCATTCGATGCACTCACCAGGACTCGTGCCGTCACCGACATTTTTATAAAACTTTGCTAAATCTATACTTCCGAGATTGCAGGAATTGTTGAAGTGGAGCATTTGCTCGCCGCACGGATTACTCGCGTAAATTTCTCCCATCGAACTCTTTAGATAGTTGTGACGATTCACTTCGTCAATAAAGCAGATTCCCGGCTCGGCGTATTTGTGCGCCGACGCGATAATTCTGTTCCAGATGTCCGGCGCGTAAACCATTCCCGGCTGCGGTGGTTCTTCGATTGCGCAGTCGGAAAGTTCTGTATTTTCAAACGCCAGTTTATCGGCAAAAGTTACAGTTTCGCCGCTTGGTCGGCGGTAAACAACGTAATCATTTCCGGTCAACGGATCAAAAACCGGCTGCGTCCAGATTTCACCTTTAAATTCGGTCTGAAACCATTTCTTATTATCTGCCGCATCCATAAAAGCGTCGGTAACATTTACCGAGATATTAAAATTCGTCAGCGAGTGCTGGTCGTTTTTAGCGTGGATAAAACGGAGGAGGTCAGGATGAGAACATCGAAGCATCCCCATATTTGCGCCGCGCCGCACGCCGCCCTGTTTAACGACTTCAGTCATCGTATTGACGATATTCATAAACGACACTGGACCGGAAGCCACGCCGCGAGTCGAATTAACCATCGCGCCCGCCGGACGCAAAAATTCGTAAGTCATCCCCGTGCCACCGCCAGTTTGGTGAATAATCGCCGCCGCCTGCGCGTGTTCCATAATTCCTTCAATCGAATCAGGAACATTGAGTACAAAACAGGCGGCAAGCTGACCTTTCGGCTTGCCCGCGTTGACGAGGCACGGTGTGTTTGGAATAAATTCGCGGTTGAGCATTATTTCCAACATCGAATTATAAAAAGAATCGCGCGCGCCCAAATCCTGTTCGGCAGTCGAGACATGCCCGACAACGCGGCGGGCAATATCCGTCCAGCTTTCGAGCGGTTCGCCGTTTTTGTCTTTTAGCGAATAGCGTTTGCTGACAACTTTTTGACCGTTCAAACCAATCGGTTTTATTTCGCGCCGCGCGGCTGTTCCCGCGCCGTTTCCATTCGATTTTCCGTTTTTGGCGACAACGCCGCTCGACACAACCGATTCAAATACTGTACTCATTCTTATTTATCCTTTCGTCAGCACCTTCTTTGAACACACAGCCATTTTATTTATTAAATGTTTTTATCCGGTTTTTGCATTTGACAATGCGCGTGCTGAATATTCGTTTCCGAACTCAAATCAAAAAAGCTTATTCAATCTTTCTTTTTCAAGTGAAAAGCAATATACCTGAAATTAAATTGTCTTGTCAACAAAAAAATACACAATATATTGTATCGCTCAAATATTTTTTCACAAAATGAAGCGTAGCTTAATGTAATTCCTTAAGTATTATGGATTTAACTTTTTTTAGTCACGTGAAGTTTTATCGCGGCATAATCTGAAATTTGACATTTGCGCGTAATTTTACCGAAACTAATATTTATGGACAAACTTATTCAAGGCATCGCCGCCGCCGGAACCGTGCGTTTTATGGCGGCAATTACTACCGAAATCACCACCGAAGCGTTTCGGCGGCATCAAACATCGCCGACTGTTTCGGCGGCGCTCGGACGGGTTTTAACCGGAACGCTTCTGCTCGGCTCAAGTCTCAAAGAATTTGACCGTTTGACCGTCAAAATTGAATGTGACGGCACGGTTGGCGGCATTACCGCCGAAGCGACTTTGGACGGAACAGTCCGGGGCTATGTCAAAAATCCCGAAGCCGAATCGACGCCGAACGCCGACGGAAAATTAAATGTCGGGGGAATAATCGGCAGCGGAACATTTTACGTCATCCGCGAATCCGGTTATGAAATCGGACTTCACCGCGAGCCGTATGTCGGTTCAGTCCCGCTCGTCTCAGGCGAGATCGCTGAAGATTTCGCGTATTATCTGGCAAAGTCCGAGCAGATTCCTTCGGCGGTGCTTCTGGGCGTTTTGGCGCAGAACAAAGAACCGTATATCACGGCTTCGGGCGGCGTAATGATTCAGATGTTGCCTAGTGCCAACGAACATATTGCGACGATGATTGAAGATACGATTCGCCACGCGCCGCATTTGACAGCTGTAATTAAAGAGAACGCTTCTCCGAGCGATCTTATAAAACTGGCTCTGGGTGAAATTGATTTTGAGATTTTAGAAGAAAAAGAAATAAGATTTGCCTGCAACTGTTCGTTTGAACGGGCGGTTTCGCTGATTACCTCACTCGGCGCCGCGGAAGTCAAATCAATGCTTAAAGAAGATAAAGGAGCGGTGATGACCTGCGGTTTCTGTAACGAAACATACCGCCTCAATAAAGCGAATTTACAGAAAATTCTTGACTCAAGTTCGAATTAAAAGCCGATAAAATATTCACCTGAAAATTTATTATTGGAAAAATAATCGCGCATTATTAGAATGCCTGGGTGCATCCAAAAAGCACACGGGCATTTTTTGTGTCAACTTGACACTATAAACATTTATTAGTTATCAGTTATTAGTTATCAGTTTTTCTGAGATGTACAGTGAAATATGAAAATTGAAATTGAAAGTTCACAGAATCTTTCGCTCGAACGGAAAATAAAAATGCACGAGGCGCGGGAAGCGATTATCGACCGGCTCGCGCGTGATTTGCCGACGAATATTGATTTGGAACGCTTTCTGCGCGTCGTTGTTTCTGAAATCGGACGTATGATGCAGGCAGATCGCTGCGATCTTCTGCAGCTTTCGGCGAACAGCGAACTGCGCATCAGCCACGAATGGCGTAGAGATGAAAGCGTTCCTTCGAGCGAAGGAACTGTAATTCCGTTCGATGCAGAAAAGCTTGCCGAGCGTTTTGACCTCACCCGACCGATTCGCGTTAACGATACTTCGAAAACAAAAGATTCGACCGTCAAATTTTTTACCAAAGCGCTGGAAACACGTTCTTTGCTGGTTGTTCCGATTAATTTAAGCGGAAAAGTTTTAGGGCTTCTTGGACTTCACGACACAAAAGAGCCACGGGAATGGCTCGATGAAGAAGTCACGTTTCTCGAAGCCATCGCGCGGCAGCTCGCCATCGGGTATCAATATACAAGTCTCTACGTTTTGCAGGAACAGGAATCAAGGCGCACCAACGCGCTTCTGGAAATTGCCAACACGCTCAACTCGCATTCGGATTTCAGGGAGGTTTCGTCAAAAGTTCTGGAACGCGCCATCGGACTTGTCGGTGCGGATTACGGCGCTCTTGGAGTGCTTGACCAGACGGGAAAGAAAATTTCGCTGATTTCTTTTAAGTCCGCGCCGGAAGTTGAGCCGAACGCTGTCTTGCAAATGATTGAAGAACACGGGCAATCGCTCGACATCGAACC
>JACCRD010000090.1 GCA_013813755.1 Acidobacteriota bacterium
CCTTCCGTGTGCGTGTAAATTTCGCTGAAAGTCGGGTTTTGGTGCGGCGGAAAAACTACTGTTCCAAATCGGCTCTGGCGCGTGTCGGTGATGTTTTCAGCGTTGATGAAGAGGCTGAATTTACCAAAAGATTTTTCGCCGAAAATTCCCAGAACCCAAAATGATTTTGTTTTGAAACGATCGGTCAAAAATTGACTGCTCGTGAAATAGGCTTCAATACCGGCTTTAAAATTTTCCTCTTTTTCAAATAACAAAGCAGAGTTTAATTTGCTCTTCGGGACGAGCGGCAAAAACTGATTGCCCGCCAAGTATTCGGCTTTGGCATTTGTGTAAGTATAACCCGCAAATAACTTTACGATGTCATAGGAGAGACGAGCGTTTGTTTCAAAGCCGGAGCTTTTGACCGGTTGAACAGCGTTTGTAAAACTGAAAAAGCGTCCGGCAGCGTTCGGCTGCAAGACTAGAGGATTTTTAATTTCGGTGTAAAAGAACATTTGATTGAGCGTGTAGGAAAACTTTTCGCCGATTGTATTTCGGTAATTGACATCAAAAGTTCCGCCCAGACTTCGTTCGGCTTTTAAACTATTGCCAACAGGCAGAACGTTCTGAAAAAGCAAAGTTTCGGCTTCCTCGGTAAAAATACTCGGCGCTTTGTAGCCCAGACCGAAACTGACACGACTGCTCAAATGATCGGTCAGGCGATACAGAAACGATATGCGCGGCAAAGCGAAGACGCCGTAATTCGTGACGGCATCCAACCGAAAACCAGCTTCGAGCGATAATTTATTGGTAATGTCGAAACTGTCCTGGACATAGCCGCCGAATGTCGTTCGCGTTTCGTTGCGCCTGTCTAAATTTGCGGTGTTTGAATTTTCTTTGAATTGGTCATAAACCGCATTAAAGCCAAAAACAAGTGCGTGATTTTTTGCCGGATGAAAATATGAAACATCGGTGTAAGAATTAAATTGTCGACCTTTAAATTGATAATTCGGAATCTCGATTTCGCGTTTGAAAAAGGCGATGCTTTGTTTGGCGACAATTTTTCTGCCGCTTTCAAGGTCGCGGTCAAACTGCAAAGTCGTGATGTTGCGAATCGAATTGTTGTTTTCGAAATACTGATGAAAATCATCAGCTTGCCTGCGGATAACAAACACATCGCCGCCTTTTCGGTTTTGAAAAGTCGTCGAATTGCCAATCATCAAGCGGGTTTGTGCGTCCGGGTAAAAGAAAACTCGCGGGTTGAGATTAAAAGAATTGGTGTGCGGCAGTTCCGTAAAATCATCTTTGTCAGCGTCGTATTCTTTCTGGTAATTTGCCGAGCCGAGAAACGTGTAACCGACGCGGCTAAATTTACGCGAATTAAAAACGGAAAGGTCTGTTCCGAGCGCAGAAGTTTGGTTGAAAATCATTGATGTGACAGATTTTTCTTCCGGCTCTTTGCTGATAAAATTCACTACACCAGCAATCGCGCCCGCGCCGTAAAAAGTTGACGCGGAACCTTTGATAATCTCGACCTGTTTCAAATCGAGCGGCGGAATATCCAGAATGCTCAGGCTGCCGGAAAAGCCGCCGAATGCGGGAAATCCGTCTTTCAAAATCTGTGTATATCTGCCGTCAAGTCCTTGAATCCTGACGCTTTGCGTATAAGAAGTGGCGGACGTTTGCTGGACTTTAATGCCGGTGCTTTCGTTAAGAATCATCGAAACATTTGCCGAACGCATACTGCTTTTTTCGTCTATTTCTTCCTCATCAATCGCTTCGACGCGCGTCGGCACGTCGTCAATTTCACGCCCGGTGCGCGTCGTGCTGATACGGACATCACCGACTTCATTGACTTTCAAAAAAATGAGTTTTTCGTTTTGGTCAGAAAGCGGAAATGTAAATTGTAATTCCTGTATCTCGTAACCTTCAGCAAATATTTCGATTGTTTGCGTCCCGTCCAAAATATTTTCTAACGCCGCTTTTCCGTCGGCATCAGTAAGCGCAATAATCTCCGTATCTCTTACTGATACTTTTGCGCCGACAATCGCTTCCTTAGTTTCTTCGCTTTGAATCGTCGCTCTGAACCCGCTTTGAGCCTGTAAGTTTTGTGCCGCAAGCATTACAGCAAAAAGTAAAATGATTTGTTTCATTGTTTTTCGAAGCCTCCTAAAATTTTAATTCACAAAAACCGGCACACAGCTGATTTATCACAAATCAGCTGTGTGCAAAAAAGATTGTCTTTCTACGAACAAAAGACACAGTTAAGCTGTGAAATTAAATTTCGGCGGCTGCCAGATTGAATCGAAATGTTGATGCGAGTAATCGTTTTGGTAAGAAATTTGGGAAGTCGATTTTGCGAAAACCGCAATTTCTTTCAACAGCGAAAAAATAGAGAAATTATATTTAAGGGAAACCTGTCGACAAGAACAAATACAGAAGGGTGAACATTCGTGCGTTTCCGTTTGCGTGTTTTCATCCTTATGCAAGAATGTTTGCTCATTTCCGGGTTGCGGACGAAAAAATTCACTTGCCGCAAAGTCCTGGCAAGGCTGTACGGACAAGAGCAACAAATAAAAACTGAAAATAAAACAAAAAACTTTCATTGATTCCAGTTAAAATTTTACTACAAATCGTTTGCTTTAATTCAAAAAAAGACAATCGACATCTAAAGAAACGCAAATTCAATTAAATCCGCGCATTTACCTGGCTAAAATCATTTTACAAATTTGAGCTTACGGCAAAGCCGCCAGAGTGTCCGACAGTTTTTCGATCACCAGCAGCAGAGATCGACCCGATTCGGTTAGCTGTCCTGCCGTTGCCTGATCTTCAGCCACGCCTGTTAGGTCGGCTATTCCCTGAATTTGGAAAAGATAATTTTTAAGCCCGGGTTTGGTGCGAAACTCAATTTCCAGCGCGGCTAATCCGGCACGTAGATTTTTAATAGTTGAAACGACGGCTTGTTTGTTTTTCGCGTTTAATTCAGGCGCGTTTGATGATGCTTTTTTCGCCGTGATTTCCCGGTCGAGGTCTTCGATGACTCGCGCCACGCCGCCCAAACTATAAACGAATTTAGAAACGTTTTTGATCTGCGTCGAAACCTTCTGCGCACCGCTTTTGAGTTCGGCGGTATTCATAGAAGCGGTTGAAGCGACCGGAGCTTTCGTTCTCTTGACCGTTGAGCGGCGTTTTTGCGCGGCTGCCGAAATGGTCAGACAAAGCACGCAAATTAAAACTGTCAACAATTTTGTCAGATTTTTATTTATTTTCATATTTGGTTTTCTATTCGGATTCGTAAATTTACACGGAAAACTTTATCATTAAATACAGATGCAGAAAAGACAGATTCAAGTTCGCCGTCTCGGTCGCGTAAGTTACGAGAGAGGTTTGCGTCTGCAGAAAGCACTTGAAATTGAAGTTATCGAGCGACGGGAAACCGATTATCTACTGCTGCTCGAACATCCGCACACTTTTACAATCGGGCGGCGAGCGAAAGAAAACGGCGTTTTGGCAAATCCTGAAATGCTCGAAAAACTTGGCGTTTCTGTTTTTGAAACAAATCGCGGCGGTAAAATTACTTATCACGGACTCGGGCAAATCGTCGGTTATCCGGTCATTAGTCTTTCGCCCGAAAGCGAAGATATCCACAAATATGTGCGTGATTTGGAAGAAGTTTTGATTCAAGCGCTGTCTGATTTTGGTATCGAATCTTTCAGACTCGAAAATTTAACCGGCGTTCACACGCTCGATGGAAAAATCGCGGCAATCGGCGTACACATTAAGCGCTGGGTCACGACGCACGGATTTGCGCTCAACGTTAATACTGACTTAAGTTTTTTCGATCGGATAATTTCCTGCGAAGGCGAACCCGTCACTTCGATGGAAAAAATAACGGGACGCGAATTTGCTTTGGCAAAAGTCGAAGATAAAATCATCGAAAAGTTCACGGAAGTTTTCAACCGTTCAATCGTTGACAATTAAAACTTGATAAACAGATTTTTTCTGTTAAAATTGTTGAACTACAATCAAGCCTTCGGGCAACTTTTCAAAGGTGTTTCGGCATCTTGAACATAATAGATACCAGAATTCAAAATCAAAAAAACTGCAATTTATTTTATAGAAAACGGGAAGAAGAATTTTCCCAAACCATAAAACAAAAAGGAATTACCGTTATGTCTAAAAAAA
>JACCRD010000091.1 GCA_013813755.1 Acidobacteriota bacterium
ATTTTTTACTTCTTCGGTCCGCAAACCCGCTTCTAAGAAGTCTTCTTCAGACGGACGATATTCGCGTTTGCACACCGGACATAAAAGCCGTACAAGCCTTTGTGCCAGAACGCAGTTGAGCGCGGAAACAAAGTTATACGGCTCAACACCCATATTGATAAATCGCCCAATCACGTCGATTACGTTGTTAGCGTGAACTGTCGTAAAAACAAGATGACCGGTGAGAGCTGATTGAATGGCGATCTGCGCCGTTTCGTTGTCGCGGATTTCTCCAACCATTATTTTGTCCGGGTCGTGGCGCAGAATTGAGCGCAGACCGCGCGCAAACGTTAAACCTTTTTTCTCGTTAACCGGAATCTGCATAATGCCGTTCAGCTGATATTCAACCGGGTCTTCAATGGTAATAATTTTATCTTCTTCGGCGCGAATTTCGTTGAGCGCGCCGTAGAGCGTCGTCGTTTTTCCCGAACCCGTCGGACCCGTGACCAAAACCATTCCGTACGGCTCTTTAATATAAACTCGAAAATGCCTTAAATCATCCGGGTCAAAACCGACGACTTCGAGACTCAAATTTTTAAATTCTTCGGAAATTTGTTCTTTGTCAAGAATACGTATAACGCAGTTTTCGCCATACGCGGCGGGCATAATCGAGACGCGAAAATCGACGGTTCTGCCTTTGTAGCGCACTCGGAAACGTCCGTCCTGCGGAACGCGGCGTTCGGCAATGTCGAGTTCCGACATAACTTTGATACGCGACACAAGCGTTTGATGATAAGCGATATCAATCGGGTCAACCTTTTGATAAAGCGCGCCGTCGATGCGGAATTTGACGAGCATTTCGCGGTCGTGCGCTTCGATGTGGATGTCGGAGGCACGAGATTCCATCGCGTTATAAATTATCGTATCGACAAGTTTGATAATCGGCGACATTTCCGAGTCGCTCGCCAGACGGTCTAAATCCAGAATTTCGTCGCCTTGATCGGTTTCCTTAACAAGGGAAATTTTGAAGCCGGAAGCCGCTTCCTGCATGACGCGCTGCGTCGCGTCGCCTTTTCTAAGCACGACATCAATCGCTCCGGCAGTCGCCACATACGGCACAATTCGCACATTTAGAACATTTTCAAGTTCATCGAGACGTTCCAGATTGGTCGGGTCAGCCATTCCGACGTGCAGATTCCGCCCGTCTCTCTTCAGCGGAACAAATTGATTGCGGAGCATTAAATCGACCGGAATCGAGGCGAGTTCTTCATAACTAATCGGCGATTCTTTGTCGGGCGGCAGCAAATCGATATACGGCAGACGATAACGCAAAGCCATCTGCTTGGCATCGACAACCTCCGGCGGATCATTGTCCGAGCCATTCGATACTGTGATTTTCGGCGTAACAGTTGCCGTATTTCCGTTTGTTTGATTATCCATTTTCAATACGTCCAAATTTAAGTCTTAGTTTTTATTCTGCCTTTTTACATTTTATTCAAACTATCTTTTTCCACTGAATGGTCCAGAAGAAATTGTCTGAATAATCGGCAGGTAAATTGCCAGCAGAATAGTTACGACGATCAGCGCCATAAATACCAGAATTATCGGTTCAAGCAAGGTTGTTAATTGTTCGAGTTTAACTTCGGATTCGGCATCGTAAAAATTTGCGACTTCATCGAGCATCTCGCGCAGGCTTCCCGATTTTTCGCCGATGCCGATCATATCGAGCGCCAGTTCCGGCAGCCAGTCGGCTTTTTGGAGCGCTTCAGTAAAACTTCGCCCCTCGCGAATCATCGGCAGAACCGACAGACTGCGGCGGCGCAGTTCAAGATTGGTGATCGATTCGGAGGAAATATCCCACGAATCAGGCAAAGTAATTCCGCCGGCAAGCAAGGTAGAAAGTGAACGCGCGAGCTGCGCCGTCGTCATCTGCTTGATCAAATTTCCACCAATCGGCAGTTTCAGCAAAAATTTGTGAAAAAGAAGTTTTCCACCGGGCGATTTGAGCCAAATGTAAAAACCGAAAACAAGAACCAGAACGAGCGGTAAAAGCCACCAGATGTTTCCGGCGATAAAATTGGAAAAAGCTAATACAACAACAGTTACCGTCGGCAAACCCTTGTTGGTACTTAATCCTTTGAAAAGATCAGACATTCGCGGCACGATGTAAAGGGTCAGAAATGCGACCATAAACGAAGCTGCCGCAAGTAGAAATAAAGGATAAGCGATTGCGCCGCGAAGTTTCCGCGCCACCGCGACGTTGCGTTTTGAATACTCGACATACCGCGAGAGAACATCGTCGAGCGCGCCGCTTTTTTCACCGGCTAAAATCGAAGCCGTATAAATTTTCGGAAAAGTTCCCTGCGCTTCAAACGCTTCGGATAAAGGCACGCCGGTTTTAATTTTTTGTTCGACATCAACCAGCAGAGCGCGGAGAGTTGATGAACCGGAACGACTTTTCAGCAAACTAATCGACTGCAGAATCGGAATCCCGGCGCGGAGAAGCGCGGAAAGCTGTTGATTAAAAAGCAGAAAATCGCCTTGTTTGACTCGGGTTTTTTTGCTCGCGCCACCCGGCATCATTGCTGACAAACCTTTTTCCGCCGAAGACACCTTAAACACGCGGTAGCCTTCGCTCTCCAGTCGGGTTTTTGCTTCGCTGGCGGCGGTTGCTTCAACAATTCGGGTTAATATTTCGCCGGTCGATGTTCCCAGGCGACAGATAAATTCAGCCATGCTTCAATTCAAAATTTATAATTCAGAGCTTTAAAGTTCAAGATTTTATGATTCAACATTTATGTTTTGAGATGCAATTTTGAATTTTGCATCTTGAATGTTGAATCCGTATTCAATGATAACACGAATTTTAACACCAAAGGTTGCAGATAAATTCGTGCGGAACAGCACATTTGCTCAAACAACGATTTTAACTTTAGCGACATCAAAAAAATATCTTGCACAAAGAAAATTCGTTACATACAATAAGAAAATACAATAAGATTCAATCTAGTTTGAAAAGAGGTAGAAAAAATGGCTGTAGCTGTAAAGGAATATAAAAATATCAGCCGCTTTTGCATCGCGCATCGGTGGAGTTTGTTGCTTTTAATTTTCACGTTTGGTACATTTTCGACGTTTGCGCAGAATCCGCAGCCGACACCGCCACCCGTCCAGGAAGATGATGGCGATAAAAAACCAATTTCGATTAAAACCGATCTTGTCACTCTGACTCTGACCGTGA
>JACCRD010000014.1 GCA_013813755.1 Acidobacteriota bacterium
TCTTCGTATCGTTTCCCGTCACCATCTTCACCATCTGCTGAACTTTTAACATCTTTTAATCCTTCTTCACCCTCGACAGAAGTTGTGTCTTCACCCTGAATTTCTTTCCATTCGGCTTTTTCGCTGATCGGGTCAATCGGTTTTTCTCTAAGATATTGTTCGGTGATTAAATCATCGAGTGACTGCGGTAGTTTGCCTTTGTCGGCAGAATATTGGTCAATCGCGCGGCGAATCTGAAAAAGGTTTTCTTTGAGTACAGTTTCGCGGGCGTGCTGCACACTTCGCTGGTAAGTCGGTAGAGCGACTGACAGCAAAATGATGATGATAAACATTACAATCATCAATTCCATCAATGAAAATCCGCGTTCGAATTTGGAATTTGGATTTTGGATTTTGTAATGACTGGCTGATTTTAGCATCTGACACTTCATCGACTTCTGTAATTTACCAATCACTGTATTTCTCATCATTCAAACCTTCGCCGTCCGAATTTGAACGCACGTCAAAAACATTTATTTCGTCCCAGCTTCCGTCATCTTCAGTCTGATATGACGAGCGCAGATTCCAATCGGCTTCGCCGGTCATCGGATCAATCGGCAGTTCGCGCAGATAAACTTTTTTCAGTTCCTTTTCTTCATTTAATTCGGTCGCGTTTTTGTCAGAAAAAGCGCCGTTTTGTTGAATATTCATTCCGCGCGCTTTGACTTCCACACCATCAACCAGAGTTTCTAAATCCGGCGGATAGCGGTCAAGATTTTCGCTGTCAAAAAGCTCGCAATCGGCAATTACTACGCGGCTTCGCGGATCTGCCGGAGCGCCGCCGCCACCGCCGAAACTAGCTGGTAAGCCCGCATTATTCCCGCCCTGCTGGCAGGCACCGATTGTATCGCGGTGAAATTCATCAATGGCGGAGCGAATCGTGCGGAGATTTTCCCGCAGACGCATTTCCCTCTGCCTAATGACCGCATTCTGAGCGATTGGAATTGTTCCCATTACCAGAATTGCTAAGACAGTCAAGGTAATTATCAATTCGAGCAAAGTAAAACCGCTGGCAGTGGATGAACAACGAGAAACGAGAAATGATTTTTTTCCGCTTCTTTCCTGTCCCTCGTTGTTTGTCTCAAACATTAAATTTTGAATCTTAAAAATCAAGTTCATTAGAATTTAACGATAAAATTTTTGCCATCTGCGGTTAAAAGATTCATCGCTTCCGGATCAAATTCAATTTCGTGCTTACCGTCCGCTAAAGCCTCGACTTCGATATAAGCTAAAATTCCGGAGCTAAATTCGGAAGCGTCTTTTGATGCGGAAAGCGAAACAAACATTTTGCCGTTTTGATTGAGAAATGGAGTCATCTTTGTCTGTGCTAAACCGCTGCCGAAAACTTCGCCGAAACTAATGTCTCGAATCGCTAACTTACGCGAATTAAATTTCAGAGCCATCACTGCCGAACGAAATGTCATTCCGCTTTTTACAAGTACCGGAATTTTTGTTTTTTCTCCCACTTTCATCTTCGGAAGAGTTTGCGCGAAAGTTATTTCGGCAACCGGAGCACTTGAATTTGTAGCCGTTTCGATTACGTTTGAAGAAGTTGACGGTAAAATTTCAAATTTCTTTGGCGCGGAAATGAGCGCTGTCGGCGTAATCTGCAAAGTTTTGACACTTGTGTCAATCGGACGAAGATTTGTAGCCAACAACGTAGAAGTTTGATTAGTTACGCTTGGCGCGATATCTTCCGCAGCCTTCGGAGACGAAACTACATTTTGATTTTGCGCTGTATTTTTGGACGTGCCGCTTGGTTGTCCGGAATTTGATTTAACATAGACAGGCGCTTCAGGTTGTTGATCCTGCAACTGCACTTTAGCAACGGTCGGAAGACGACGCGCGGCGGCAAGTTGTTCTTCAACTTCTTCGCGAATAATCATCGCTTCCAAAGAATTGGTGGTCGGCACGGCAAGACTTCCCGTCGGACGCTCCATTTCATCTTCCGGCAAAATTGCCGGCGCACGGATAACTCGCGGCGTAACAGCTATAACAACATCAACTTGCCGATTATCTTTGGTAGGTGCAGTAAAAAGCCTGCCGATAATCGGAATCAAACCAAGCAGCGGCAAACCTTCGCGCCCGCTACTTTCGCTTCCCTGCGCGACGCTTGCTAAGAGAAGCGTTTTGTTATTTTGAATTCGTGCTGTTCCTTTAATCGTTCGTTCGGAAAAAGTTGGATTCAAACTGGCATTTAAAACATCTTTCGATTCAATTTCCATTGCTACCTGCACGTCCTGATTCGGAAAAACAATTGGTTTGAATTTAAGGGTTAGTCCAACCTGTTCATAGTTAATTACATCGCCGACGAAACTGTTACCACCGCCACCTGGCTGAGTGTTTCCGCCGCCGCCGAAACCATTTGAAATAGTCGCGCTGCGAACCGGGACGCGCTGCCCGATTCTGGCTGAAGAATCCTCGTTATTAAAAGCGTGAATCTGAGTAGAAGCAATAAGTTTTGTATTGCTTCTACTCTGCAAAGCTACCAGATTGATTGCCGGAATAACTAAGCCGACTCCGAAAGCGCGTGGAATTATTTCAGCGGCAGCCCGTCCGATTCTCCCAAAATTGTCATTTCCGACAGCTCCGTTTGTTGTACCGCCTAAATTCGTCAAAGTGGAAGAATTACCGATTTGATTTCCAAACTTTAATAAATCCGATTTTGAAACTTCATAAATCGCTACATCCATAACCACTTCGGCGCGGTCTTTGTCTAAAGAACCGATTAATTTTCCAATTAAGCGAATATTTTCTTCAGTGTCACGAACCGTAATGCTGTTGGTGGATTTATCAACCAGAGTCGTGGTCGGAGTTCTGCCCGGTTGGACGGGAATCGCCGTTGAAATGAGTTTTGAAACTTCAGTCGGATCAGCATTTGCTAAATAAAAGGTGCGCAAAACAAGCTGTTGAAATTGTTGGCGGCGATTTTGGATGGCGACTAAAATTGTGCGCGGACCAACTTTTTGGAAAAACAAACCTTCCTGCAAAAATATGTAATCAAGCGCTTTTGCCGGAGTAACGTTTTTTAATTCAATCTTAATTTTGCGCTCCTGACGAAAAGACTCAACATCGAAAAGCACATTCAAGTCCAAATTTTTTGCTAATTCTTTAATCAAATATTGCAAACCAACGCCGCCCGGAAACGGAACATCCTGATATTTTTCAAGCCTCTGCGGAACCAAATCATCACGTGGGTCCTGCTTTTGATAACCGGTCGGAACAAGTCTGACATCACCATTTGAATTTGTTTTGACATCGAGACTTTCACCACCATCCAAACTTTTTTGCAGGCGCAACATTCGCTCCATCTCACTCTCCGCCAATTGATTAGTCGGGTCATAGGCATACGCTTTACGAAAAGCGAGATAACCGCCCGCATAATCTTTTTGTTCAGCGAGGCTCGTTCCGCGCTTCATATACATTTGCGAAGCGTTAAAAATTGAGCGCTGGTAATGAAGCCGATACTCCGGATTTTTTGGGTCATCAACCACTGCCAGAGCAAATT
>JACCRD010000022.1 GCA_013813755.1 Acidobacteriota bacterium
ACCGTCGGCGGTTTTGAGAAGGTCTATGAACTCAACCGCAATTTCCGCAACGAAGGTTTGTCGCAAAAACACAATCCCGAATTCACGATGCTCGAATTTTACTGCGCGTATATGGACGTGAACGGAATGATGGATTTCGCCGAAGCAATGATTAAAGAATCGGTGCGTAAAGCGACGGGCGGAAGTTTGCAGGTGAAATACGGTGAGAATGAGATTGATTTTTCAAAGTTTGAAAGATTAACAATGAAAGAAGCAATCAATAAAGAGTTGACTTCCGAATTTTATCCGAATCTTTCTTTTAGCGACTTTCTCGGCGAAAAATACGACGTATCTTGGCTGGACGATGCGGAGAAATTACGTGCACTAGTTAATACTAATATTAAAAGTAAAGCAGTACTTGGCGAAGCGACCGGAGAATGTCAGTTAGTGGCAACAACGAAAGAAGAACTTGAAGCAGAGTTTGAACGAGTGATGAACGCGACAAAGAAAATATGGCAGGAATCCGTCGCCGAAGTCCGAAATAGTTTTAATGCTTCCGAAAATCATACGGAACAAGCGGCGCGCGATTTAGTTTTCATATTTGAAGAGACGGTTGAATCAAAATTGAATCAACCGACCTTCATCATTGATTACCCGAAATCAATTTCGCCTTTATCGAAAGCGTCGCCGGAGAATCCGAACATCGCCGAGCGCTTTGAATTGTTTATCAACGGGATGGAATGCGCCAACGGTTTTTCGGAACTCAACGACCCGCGCGAACAATACGAGCGTTTTACAGACCAAATGAAAGAACGCGCTGGCGGCGACGAAGAAGCGATGATTTTGGACGAAGATTACATCCGCGCGCTCGGCTACGGAATGCCGCCCGCCGCGGGAATCGGTATTGGGATTGACAGATTGGTGATGCTCCTTACGAATCGCCATTCGATCCGTGACGTGATTCTGTTCCCGCATATGCGACCGGAAAGAAATCAAAATTCAGAAGACACAGAAAATTTAGAGAAGAATTAAAAACAATAAATTTCACTACAAAGGAGTTTTAAGAAATGGCACAGGATAAAAACGACACATACAGAACCGACGAAAAAGAAACGACTGAAACCGGAAGCGACATTCCGGGCGGTGACGGCACAGTTTCCGATGAAGATGTGAAAGCGATTGACGGGCACAAAGCCGGCAAGCGAACCGAAACCGGGCAGGATCATTCGCTCGAAGATTACGAAAAATCTATGCCGACGAGCGGCGTCGGCGCGTTTCAAAGCCGCTCAGATACCTCGTCGGACGTCGCGGATATTGATGAATAAAAATATTGTGGGACGGAACACGGACTTGAGTTCGCATTTTATAGGTGGGAACTGAAGTTCTTATTCCGTCCGACTGTGTTCTTTAGCTTGAATCCAAAAATTACAAGAGGAACGATGAATTTTACAGATACTGAATCACAGATTGAAGGCATTGAGAAGATTTTTTCCAATGCCGTCGAAGAAGACAATTGGAACTTAGATATTCCGATGTTGTATAGCTTTTACTTTGTGGATGAAAATGTTGATAAGCTCGAAAAACTCGGAATTTATCTTGACGAAGAAGGTTACGATTTTGTCGATATTTTTGAACTTGGCGACGAAGAGACAGACAAATCAACCGGTGAATATCTGCTGCATATTGATAAAATCGAAGTTCACACGCCGCGTTCGCTTGCCCAGAGAAACGTCGAATTTGCCAAACTTGCCGAAGAATACCAATTAAAAACTTATGATGGCTGGGAATTCGGCGAAGTCGGCGATGAAGACGATTATGAAGATGAGGAAGAAGAATAATAAAGATGAATGAAAATATTTTTCTATACATCTTTTGCGCTCCTCGCATTTTCTCTCAACTCGATTCTTTGTCGGCTTGCGCTTGGAACAGAGGCGATTGACGCGGCAAGTTTTACTTCGATTCGTCTGCTTTCCGGCGCGGTAACACTGCTTGCCGTAAACTCATTTTTTAGAAAAGAAGAAGCAAAACTAAAAGGTGGAAACTGGCTTTCGGCTTTTTTTCTTTTTAGTTATGCTTTTTGTTTTTCGTTCGCCTACGTCGGTTTACAGGCGGGAACGGGCGCGCTCATTTTGTTTGGCTGCGTGCAGATGACAATGATTACAGCAGCGCTTTTTTCGGGCGAGCGTCCGCGCTTTTTGGAATGGCTGGGCTTGATTTTCGCTCTCGGCGGTTTAATTTATCTGGTTTTTCCGAATTTGTCCGCGCCTCCGTTTTTTAATTCCGCGCTGATGGCTTTCGCGGGCATTTCCTGGGGATTTTACACGATGCACGGAAAGGGAAGCGTCAATCCGCTGAGCGATACCGGCGGCAATTTCGTCCGTGCAGTTCCGATGGTGATTGCGGCAAGTTTACCGTTTCTCGCCCAAATTCATACGTCGCCGCGCGGTATTTTGCTTGCCGTTTTATCTGGCGCGATAACCTCCGGAATCGGATACGCCGTTTGGTATGCCGCCCTAAAATTTCACACAGCGACACGCGCGGCAATTCTACAACTTTCCGTGCCAATTCTGACAGCTTTTATCGGAGTAGTTTTTTTATCGGAAATTGTTTCGATGCGTTTGCTGTGGACAGCGGTTTTAATCGTCGGCGGTATCGGACTTGCGATTCTCAGCCGCAAATATGATAAAAATAAGATATTGGTAAACCAAAATTAAAAACAGAAATCATTTTATAAAAATACCAATTGAAAGATTTAAACCAACAAAGTGAGATTATAAAAAATCCCGAAAACGTTAAAACTCTGCGTTTGTGGGAAATGATTTATTTGGGTAAAGGCACGTTTTTGCGTCAGCTTTTTCATGCTTTTATCTGCGTTGCGCTGCGTCTCTTTTTTCGGCGGATTGAAGCGAGCGGCGTTGAAAGAGTTCCGCGCGAAGGCGCGATCATTTTTGTGCTCAATCATCCGAACGGCGCGGTTGATCCCGGACTCGTTTTCGTCAGCCTTCCGCGCCGCGTCTCATTTCTCGCCAAATCGACGCTTTTCGATATTCCGGTCGCCGGTCATCTGTTCCGCCTAATCGAAGCGTTGCCTGTTTACCGACGCGTTGACGCAGGCGCGGATGTGGCAAAAAATCAATTTACGTTTGAAAATTGCGAGCAGCTTCTGGCAAAACAGCGCTGTATCGCCGTGTTCCCGGAAGGAATTTCGCACGACGCGACTAAACTCAAACCTATCAAGACCGGCACGGCGCGAATCGCGCTTGGCGCTTTGGCAATCGGAAAAGACAATAACGAATTAATAAAAAATGGTTTAAAAGTAATGGCGGTCGGACTTTATTATACGTCCAAGACTGCTTTTCGAAGTGAAGCTTTGATTCGTTACGGCGAGATTTTTGAAGTTGAACCGGTCGAACTTGATGAAAACAAAGAGCCGCCGCGCGATGCGGTTTTGATTTTGACGAAGAAGATTGAAACCGCGCTCGCAAACGTGACGCTTAATCTTGAAAATACCGAAGAACTCGAAACCGTCCTCAAAGCCGAAGCGCTTTTTTCGTCGGTTTATGAAAATCTTCTCTTTAAACAAAATCTAACGCAAAGTTTTCTGCGGCTTCAGGATCTGGCGGACAAATATAAAATTCTCGGGAAAAATAATCCTGAAAAAATGCGTGAGCTGAGCGAAAAAGTCGAAATATATGAAAACAAATTAAAATCAAGCGGCGTGACGGTCGAGAGTCTTTCGGTGTTGCAGCATCCGACGGCTTATGTTTTTCGCTATTTAATTTTGCGAATTGTACTGTTGCTTCTGCTTCTGCCCTTTTCAATTGTTGGTGCGATTATCCATTCACCAGCTTATCTTTTTTCGAATCTCGCCGGTTTAATTTTCAAAAAACACGGGGTGGACGATGCCGGTTCGTCGTATAAAATTCTTGCCGCGTGTGTGTTTATGCCTCTGACGTGGCTGATTGTCGGCGGAATATGTTTTTACTATTTTAACTGGCAAATCGCGCTCGCCGCGCTTCCCGTCGTGATTTTTTGCGGCTATGTCGCTCTTCGCTCATCTGAAACATTAATTGATATGCGCGTCTGGATAAAATCGGCATGGCTTCTGTTTCGTCAGCGCGCGCTGTTTTTAAGACTTATGGTGCAGCGAGAAAATCTGCAAAAGGAAATCGGCGAGATAATTGAAAAATAAGAGTAGATGTAAATTAATAGGTAACAAAAAATATGCGGTCAGGAAATTTCCTGACCGCATATTTTGGATTTAAACTATAGAGTTTGATCAAAAGACCAATCTCGCCCCTAACACAATTCGACGATTACCGCCGTTTGTTCCCCATTGGTCAAGGAAATTTGGCGCGTTGATGCGTCCTTCAGGAACACCAAAGTTGCGATGATTTAACACGTTAAACATATCGGCGCGAACCTGTATGCGAACGTTCTCGGCAATGCGGGTATTTTTGATAATACCGAAATCAACTAAACGAAGACGCTGCGCGCGCAAAGTGTTGCGTCCGACGTTTCCGACGCGCTGGGCGGCTGTCACCTGTGAAAACAAACTACGCCCGCCAGCAGCGAGAATTTCCGGTATTGTCATACTGGAAAGATTCAAGTTTGTATTCAAATTCGGACGAATCGCAGTTCCAACTAAGCCGTCGATACCGCTTTGCGAACCAGCAAACCATCTAAGATAAAGAACTTCAGCAATTTGTAGAGTTTTTGTCGCGGTAACAAAAGTAAAAGTTGTTGAGCGATTAAATTT